>NZ_JRAH01000030.1:0-1379 GCF_000768755.1 Porphyromonas sp. COT-108 OH1349
AACGACAAAGAGATTGCGTACTTTTTCAACGCCGGCGACCGCATGATGAAAGGCATAGATGCTCTGCGGAAAAAGAACAGACCTCTGCTTAACGGTCATCGCTACCTGACGGATGATGAGTTGTCCCGTCTATTGCACATCAATCGACGCACGTTGCAAGACTATCGCAACATGGGAAGGATTTCCTTTATCAAGTTAGGTGGAAAGGTACTCTACCGAGAAGAGGATGTGGAAAAGCTGTTGCAAGAGAATTATCGCCCTCGGTTTGAGAAACTTTGAAAGAAAAACAGGCAGTAAGAAAAATAATTCTTACTGCCTGTTTCTTAATTGTGGCACTCTATTTTTTTTCTGTTGGTATTTAACTGTTTGCCTCTGTTACCTTGATTTTGGTCATATTGTCGATTAGTCCCTTTTGTCCCTTTGTTTGGGTTTTGCATATTCGCAGCATTTTCTTTTGGAGTGAGTTTTGTTGCCATAATTCGATAATGTTTCCTCCTTTGTTATCTCTTCCGAAGTNCCCTTTGTTTGGGTTTTGCATATTCGCAGCATTTTCTTTTGGAGTGAGTTTTGTTGCCATAATTCGATAATGTTTCCTCCTTTGTTATCTCTTCCGAAGTGGGAGGATTATTTCACTTACGGAAGATATTACTATAGATGAGAATTTAAATGTACTCGAATTGTTACAAAAAGACACTAAGTAATATGAGAAAAGATACTGAACGAATGCAAGATTATTCAGTATCTTTTGAGTGATGGTTTTTATGCTTCTTTTCAAGTATTTGAAAAATCGGATGAGATGGCAGTTGGTATTATCTGAAGGTGATAGGTTTGTTATATTTAGTTTTAATTGTACCATCTGTCTTTGTTATAGCACACAAGTAGGGGAGGAATAGATTTCTTCCTTTCTGTCAGTCTTCTGATTGTCCATTTACGGAAACTCTTGGCTTGTGGAGAAGAAATGCGAAATGATAGCATCGTTATCATCTCTATATTGTACAAATCCACNAACTCTTGGCTTGTGGAGAAGAAATGCGAAATGATAGCATCGTTATCATCTCTATATTGTACAAATCCACTGCTCCTCCCTTGAAAGATAAGGTTTGCGTCACTTCATTTTCTCTGAGTAAGCCCTCTTTGAAGATGGACTTGATATGACCATTTACCTTGCCGGAGAATACATTGAACAAATCAGCTATTTCACAAGCCGACATCCAAATGGAAGGTGTTGGGATATGGACTTTCCCGTTCTCTTCAATGGTTATGATTTCTCTTTTCATCGCTCGTTCTCCTCATTATATGGTGATACCGTTGAATTGTTCTATTTTGCTCAACTTATCAGAAAGGGCTTCCATATCTCGACTCTCTTTTTCATGGGTAAT
>NZ_JRAH01000031.1:0-294161 GCF_000768755.1 Porphyromonas sp. COT-108 OH1349
AAAAGCTCCAGCTCCGACTTGTTCCATCGGGCGATGTCCTCCATCGTGTTGGCAGGAGAGAGGATACACTTCAAAGCCCCGAAGCCCGTATAGGCTTCCAATATCGTACGCTCTTCGGGTGTCGCCGTGCGCTGTTCCCGATGCAGGGCAAAGACCGTCTTGATGGCTTCTATGTTTGCCCTTAGATGCTCCTTCTTGTTATAGCTTGCCATCCTCTTCGAGTTTTAGTTGAACAAAACCCGTAATCTCCGTATAGAGGGAGTTGTATTCGGGCATATAGGCAAACTCGTCCGAAATCGGATACTTGGCGAAGATGCTTTCTAAGAGCGGGCGCAGGCGGATAGCAGTCTCCCTGACCGCTTCAAGCGGCACTTCAGCAGAGAACTCGTTCCAAAGAACAGAGGAGATGGTATCGTGGTGGGAAAAGTGCAAACCCGCATAGAGTGTCTTGTTGGCGATACCGATACATTCGGTTATGGGAAGTCCGGCATCGAAGGCTTCGGCATAGGCTTCGGAAGCAGCTGCCGCACGCTCTTTGATAAAAGAAATATCACCGGCTTTTTCGGGATGACTTTCCCGAAGAAAGGAGAGCAGAGATAGCTCGTAATAGGAAAATCGAATGGCACCACTAAAATCCGCAGTAAAAACAACAGGATTGTTTATGACCGCATCATTCAGTGGCAAAATTAGCAAATTACGGGGAGTTACCTTCGGGATTTGCTCGGTTTCTTATGCTCGGGGAAGATGAAGACCGTCTTGAACTCTCCGTCCAAAGAGAGCGAAGCCNGAAAACCAATGAGCCTTTACCGCATTTGGGACAATGGATGTCGCTCTGTTTCTTGGGGAAGAGGATTTTGGAGGAGAGCAGTTCGTCGGTAATCTGTGTGGCATAGCTTTCGATGCCCTTGCGAAACTCTTGCTCTTTCAACTCTCCCCGTTCGATTCTCGCCAAGTCCGCTTCCCATTGTCCGGTCATTTCNTGTGTGGCATAGCTTTCGATGCCCTTGCGAAACTCTTGCTCTTTCAACTCTCCCCGTTCGATTCTCGCCAAGTCCGCTTCCCATTGTCCGGTCATTTCGGCATTACCGATTTTCATTTCCCTAACGATGGAATAGACGGCAAGTCCTTTCTCCGTGGGAACAAGCGACTTCTTTTGGCGTACCATGTACTCGCGTGCAAAGAGGGTTTCGATGATGGCGGCACGGGTAGCAGGCGTCCCGATACCGCAATCTTTGAGTTGCGCACGCAGTTCCTCGTCCTCCAACTCCTTCCCTGCCGTCTCCATAGCTGCCAACAGCGAACTTTCCGTATGCAGGGGCTTGGGCTTGGTCGTCCCTTGTGCCAGCGAACAGGCACAGAGCGGGATTTGCTCGCCTTCCTCCCATTCGGGGATGATGATGCCTTCCCCATTTTCTCGACTTTCTCGTTCTTCAGCTTCTAACTGCTCCTTATCTTTTTTCCTGCTGTTTTTGAGGATGGCACGCCAACCCTCTTCCTTGATGATTTCACCTTTGAGGATGAACTTCACACCTTCACAGATGGCAGTAACCGTANTCTTTTTTCCTGCTGTTTTTGAGGATGGCACGCCAACCCTCTTCCTTGATGATTTCACCTTTGAGGATGAACTTCACACCTTCACAGATGGCAGTAACCGTACTGACATATTTCACGCAACGGGCGGAAAAGGCTTCAAGCATACGTCCGGCTATCATATCGTAAATGACCGCCTCGTCTCCAAACATGTCTATCGGCTTCTTGCCCGTGATGAGCAGGGCATGGTGGTCGGTCACTTTCTTGCCGTCCACAGAATGCGTATTGAGGTCGGTCAGTCGGCGGGCATGAATGCCCCAAACGGGATGGTCGTGCAAAAAGGCAATCAAAGCGGGAATTTCGGCAAAGACATCTTCGGGAATATATCGGCTACCCGTGCGAGGATAGGAGATGTATGCCTTTTCGTAGAGTTTCTGCGCCAAAGAAAGGGTCTGTTCTGCCGAATAGCCGAACCGGCTGTTCGCCTCTTTCTGTAAGGTGGTCAAGTCATACAGAAGCGGTGGCTCCTGTTTCGTCTCCTTGCGCACAATCGTTTCCACGGTAGCTACAGAAGCATTTCGGAGTTTCTCATACAGAGCGGTGGCTTCTGCCTTATCGAACCAGCGGTCAGCGGAGGAGAAGCGGAAGCTCTCATCTCCCTCCTTTACAGCAAGGCTGAGTTGCCAGAATGGCTGTGGCTCGAACTTCTTGTTCTCCAAGAAACGGGAGCAGACCATACAGAGAGTCGGAGTCTGAACCCTGCCCAAGGAGTAGGTGCCATGCCCGGCGGCAATGGATATAGCTTGGGTGGCATTGATGCCCACTAACCAGTCAGCTTCGCTGCGAGCACGGGCGGCATAATAGAGATTATCATACGCTGCACCACTTTGTAGATGGGCGAATCCCTCTTTGATTGCTTTATCTGTCAAGGAACTAATCCACAGCCGATCGAACGGACGGGGGATACCCAAGTATTCGTAAATGAACCTAAAGATCAACTCACCCTCACGCCCTGCGTCGGTGGCTACGATAATGCCCTCGCATTCCCGGAAGAGTTTTTCGATGACTTTGAGTTGGGCGACGGCAGCAGAGTCTGTTTTATAGCGTTTTCCCTCCTTGATTTGACGGGGAATAAGGGTGAAGACGGGAGGAAGAATCGGCAGGTTCTCTTTGTGGAACCCCTTGATGCCGTAGGCTTCGGGCATGGCTGCCATTATCAGATGTCCCAGTGCCCACGTGACGGCATAGTCGCCTCCTTCAATATAACCCTCTTTCTTGTTGGTTGCCCGAACGATACGGGCAATTTCACGAGCTACGCTCGGTTTTTCTGCTACGATGACTTTCATTTGTTCTTGCTTTTTGGATATTAGTGGTGGCGGATTACATTTTCATTCCCTTGGAACGTTTTTTCTCTTCTTGCTTTTGTTCCTGCCCTGTGGTAGGCTCTGTCTGTCCCTGTTTGATTGGTAGCCTCGTTGGTCTTGCCTTCGGAATTGACAGCGACCTGCGTGCGGGAAGCATTGTCGGGAGTAATCTCTTTGGCTTGGGACTTGTCGGGGTTCCATTTGAGAAAGTTGAACTTGTTCTTCTCGAAGTTCGGACGCACATAGGCATTGAAAGGCTCTCCTTTCTTGTCGATAAGCCCGGTCATATAGACCGTCTGACCTGCTTTGAGCTTCGCTTGCTCTTCCGAAGAGATGTCCCGTCCCAGCATCTTTTGGGGAACACGCAATTCTTTCTGCTCTGACTGTTCCTGCCCTTTGAGGGCTTGTCTTTGACCTTGTTCCTGCTTGGACATACCGAAACGAAATTCAATCGACCGCTTGTCGGCATTGAATTGAAGGTTGGCATTGAAGTGCTTGCCCGTTTTGGAGGTCATACCCTCCACATAAATGCTTCTGCCTTCCGACAGTTCCTTTTTCTGCTCATCGGTCAGCTTCACGCCTTTGATTTCATCGGGGATGCGTACCCGGTCGGCACTCAGGGCGATGATGTCGTTGGTCAGGCGGTCGATGCTCACGAAACTGCGGGTCGGTTCGTTCTTGCCGGGGAAGGTCAGTTCCACGATACGACCGAGATTGCCCGTTTCTTTCAGGGCTTTCTTATCCTCTTCAGTGAAGGTATGCCCAAAGAACTCACGCTCCAATTGAGGCTCTTTGCGGATGGCATGGACAACGGGAATGAATGTCCCGTCTCCTGAGGCTTTCAGAGAAAGACGGGCATCGGTATAAACGGAGACTTCCCCGATTTTAATGCTGATGGGAATAAGTGGAGTTTTGCGGTATTGAAGCAACTCTTCAAGATGCTTCCCCTTTTCCAGACTCTCACGGCTCACGTCCATCTGCTCGAACTGCTCCCACTTCACCTTATCGGGGTCAATGCCTTGGAAAGGCTGTTTCTGCTCCCCTGAATAGTCCGCAGGATTGATACGGGCGGAGTCCAGCATCTCCTTATTGGAGGGGACATCCGGTGCTTTGAGCATCTCCGAGAGCACACGTGCGCTGGCAACGGCACTCTCAAAAGGCACTTTGAAGAAGTGGAATTGTGTGGGGTTCTTGAACTGTCGCATGAAATTGGAAAGGAAGTTCTCCAGCGCATTGCTGTGCTTGTCGAACCTCAGGAAGCTCTGTTCATGCTCGGCGGTGGGCGGAACGGTTTTCACTCCGCCTTTCTCATCTGCTCTGGCAACAGCTCGGAGGCTCTGATCCTTCTGATCCTTTACCAAAAGGACTTCTTGGTCTTTGATTTTTTCGTCCATATTACAATCTATCTAATGACACCAACAGCGGTGCACGGACAAAAGTAAACCATAGATAAAGAGTGTGTTACAGGTGTAAAACAAGTGCGTACTTGTGGCGTCGATATGGATAGAAGTGGCTTCAAAAGAAAAAAAACATTTCAAAATTTGGCGAATCCAATATTCTTTTATAATATTGCATCCAGAGATGGAGAATGAACGTTCTGTTTGTATCTAAAGTAATGGCACGAACAAATAACAAAGAAATTATATTGAAGGAAGCTTTCAGGCTCTTTTTGTCTAAGGGATATGATGCAGTCAGCTTTGCAGATTTGGTCAAAGCAACGAATATTTCACGAGGAGGGATGTTTCATCACTTCAAAGGAAAAGAAGATATCTTCAATCAGGTGGCTGATCGTTTTGTATTTAGTTTTTTTCGAGAAGGAGAGAGTTTCATTGAATCTCCGGAGTCGAAAACGCCCTTGAAAGATTTTTTAGCTCATTGTACCAAGATAATTAGTGAACGAATGCTCCATTTTTCAGATACTCTGGGAGCTTCGGTTACAGCAGCCAGTTTTATGAGTTTTGTCCTGTATCTCAAGGAGCATTATTCATCATGGCAAGAAAAGATACAGGAGTATGAAGAGCAGGAGGTTAAGACATGGAATGAAGTTGTAGAATTGGCAAAAAAGAAAAGAGAGATTAGGGAGGACATTGATAATGGTCAAATTATTACGGTATTTCTGACTCTTTATTTAGGACTGTCCTACAAAGGAGCTCTAGTTGACCGCCTCTCTATTGAAGAGTTACAGAGGTTATGGGAATTTATCTACCAAGAGTATAAATTATAAAAACATTGAGCGATGGAAAAGAAGGTGTACATTAATCGGATTGCTTCTTATTTACCCAATAAGCCAATATCCAACGATGAAATGGAAGATTATATAGGGATGATTGGGGGAAAACCCTCAAGAGTTCGCTCCATTGTCCTCAGACAGAATGGAATTAAAACTCGGTATTATGGCTTGGATAAGGAGCATAAGATAACTCACTCCAATGCACAGCTTGCAAAAGAAGCTGTGGTGGATTTATTTGCAGATAGAGTTGTACCAACCGATGTTACCCTTTTAGCCTGTGGTACGAGTACTCCCGATCAACTTCTGCCCTCCCATGCCTCTATGGTGCATGGAGAGCTAGGGAACTTCCCGATGGAGATATTTTCCTCAGCAGGTGTATGTCTCACTTCCCTACAAGCACTGAAGATTTGTTACAGTAATATTCTTGCAGGCTTGCATCAAAAGGCTGTATGCGTTGCTTCGGAATTAACCTCACCGGCATTGGTTGCAAAATTCTATGACCCCGAATATGAAGCAACACATGCTAATCCGGATAAAGACCCCTATATGGCTTTTGAAAAGGATTTTATGAGGTTTATGTTGTCTGATGGTGCCGGGGCTGTATTAGTAGAAGACGCTCCTAAAGGAGACCCCTCTCTCGAAATCGAATGGATTGAGATGACCTCATACGCTAATGAACTACCAACGTGTATGTTTATGGCTTCGGAATTACAATCCGATGGACGTTTGAAGAGCTGGAAAGAATATACTCCTGAAGAGATTAAAGAGCGTGGAGTCCTTGTGGGTAAACAAGATATTCGTCAGTTAAAAGTACACATTATCAAGTATTGGGTAGATCATATAGAAGCAGTACTTGCCAAGCACAATGTGAAGGCGGAAGAAATAGACTATGTGATACCTCATGTCTCTTCAATGTTCTTTTACGAGAAACTTAATGATGAGCTTTCTAATCGAGGGATTGCTCTAACGAAAGAAAAGTGGTTTACAAACCTCACTTCAGTTGGAAATATAGGTTCGGCAGCTATTTATGTGGCATTGGATGAATTGATAAAAACTAAAGAAATAAAGCGAGGAGCAAAAATTCTTCTTCTTGTTCCAGAGAGTGGGCGATTTTCGTATGGAAGCGTATTATTGAGCGTTTTTAATAATATAACAACTAAAGATTTATGAAAAATGGTTTGATTATATGTTGCGTTATTCTCATGCTAATGAATATTGGAGCAACTGCACATTCTCAGAATAGAGGAAATGTTTCGACAATAAGGATAGTATACGTGGATAGTCTAACTTCTCAAACTGTTCAATATGTAACTACTTTGCTTTTTGACCGCAACGACTCTATAACTCCTATTACATATACTTACTCCAATCGTTTGGGAGAAGTACTCTTCAATGTCGAAAAGAATCGTAGCTATAGAATTGTGGCAAGTTTCTTTGGTAATGTGATCTATAAAGAAGATTTTACACTAAATGACAGTTTGTCTCAAATAGAGCGAAAAGTATTGATGTCCCAAACAAAAGAATTGGAAGAAGTCGTTGTTCGAGCTAAGCCAATTAGAGCAGAAAAAGGTAAAATGACGCTTCAAGTACAAGCCGTAGGATTAGGCAATGCTCTGGCAGCATATACTACTTATGATGTTCTATCTCGAACTCCTCGCATTCAAGTGGTAGGTAGTCAGGTCTTAATTGATGGGAAACCTGCCGAGATACACATTGATGGTGTCAAAAGAATGAATGCTCACGAGTTATTATCTCTGATGAGTGCTGAGGATATCAAAAAGATTGAAGTGCAATTCGGCAGAGATGCCTCAATATCGGGAGAGGCAGCTGGTGGGATCGTGAACATATCACGAAAAAAACAACGAGGATTCACTTCTTCTGCAAAGAATGTTTTGTCGCTTACAGGAAAACCTCTTGACAGTTCTCCAACTACAGCTTTAATGCAAGATGGGAATATTTCCCTTATGTATGGTACGGATAAGTGGCAATTGTATTCGAGGTTCTCAAGTCAAAATGGCACTTTTACGGGAATAAATCACCAATCTTCCTACCAGATATTGAATAGTTCAGAAATAATTAATCGATTTACCGAAGGGAAGAACTCTATAAACAATTCGTGTGTAGGAATACTTGGAATAAGTGCTACTTTAGGTCAACATCAATTATTAGCTGAAGTTGAAGGAGATGTCATATTTCGAGACAAAAAACCTCAAAATAACGAATTCAAACAGTCCAATCGAACGGACAAGTATATACATTATTACACGCAATCTTTACAAGATAAGAAATCACATTTAGGGTCTATCATACTTTCCCACCTGTGGAAATCAAAAGGGCATCAGAAGAAAAAGTCACAAACATCAATGGCATATCTCTTTTATGGAGATAAAGAGATAACGTTGATTGATACTAAATTTCAAAATGAAAGTCAATTGAGAAAAGAGGAAGGAATTAGCAAGGCTTCTAATAAACTTTTCTTTTTTAAGAGTGAATGGGATGCTGAGTTTGATGAGGGGCTAGCCTTAAGTGCTGGGGTCGAGTCAAACCTAGCGTTAAGAACGAATAATTATGAACATAGGACAGGGAATACGAACGATGCTAAGGAATATTATCGTTATCAAGAGTTACTTGGTGCTGCATTTATATCACTATCAAAATCTTGGGATAAATTATTTGTGTCAGGAGGTGTGCGCGCTGAGCACACTTATCTGCACAGCAAAGATAAAAATGTTTCACAGGGTTATACAAATTGGCTACCATCATTGTCGGTAAGCTATACAACTGATGATCTTAACGACCTTTCATTCTTCTACTCTCGCTATCTACTTCGTCCCTCATTTGACTTGTTAAGCAACTACAAGGTTAAAATCAATGATTTCCTTTACTTTGTAGGGAATCCTTTCTTGAAGACACAGCAAACAGACCAATTTACCTTATCCTATACCACATCAAATTTTTCAATTGCGACTGATTATCAATTGCATCAGCACGTTATAGAAGAGAATTTTTTCACGAAAGATAATACTATATATTTGACTAATGAAAATATGGATACAAGGCATGAAATAAGGCTTGTTGGGGGATATAATGGGAATTTATTCCCTTTTTGGCATGTCTCACTGAATGGAGGTATGCAATATATGTATATCCCTAATGGATATGTTCAAAAGAGTATTTTACAAGGATATGCTTCTGTACACAACATGTTTACGATATCTCCAAGCTGGCAAGCTAATATAAACATCAATTTGGCAACTCCTTGGATTATGCAAACTCGTTGGATAAGCGGACGTCTCACATCCGATATAGGGGTTTACTATACTACTCTCAATAAGCAGTGGAACGTGGGATTTAAGATAGAAAATTTGATCGCTAAACATTCGAGTTCGACTAGAACAATGAATTCTTACACTGTTAATACAGGTTGGTCTCAAGCAGCAACACGGTGTCTGATATTTCAGCTCTCTTATCGTTTTCAAACTCGAAAGAAAATAAACTCTCCTATGAGAGTAACTGGAACAGAGAATAGAGATAGACTCTAATGGCGGAAACCGAAAAGCCAGCAATGAGTAGGTATAATTCTGTACCTTTCATTGTTTTTGTCTTTTTAATCAATTGAATAATGTTCCGTTGGATAGAAATTCGTAGTTGTTGGCTTCGCAACTCTCTGCAAAGGCNTTCTGTACCTTTCATTGTTTTTGTCTTTTTAATCAATTGAATAATGTTCCGTTGGATAGAAATTCGTAGTTGTTGGCTTCGCAACTCTCTGCAAAGGCTTCCTCGCTGAGTTGGTATTCCATATCGTCCCTGCAAGCCTTGAAAAATCCATTCAAGCACCTGTCCATAAGTTCGTATAGGGTGGTATCATCGGGGGCTTTCAAAAAGTCGTATATGGGCTTCAATATCTCATAGTCCATACAATAGCCCGTCAATACGCAATCATTGGTAACAAATACACGACTTTTACGCTTTCTCTTGTAATTGTGCCCCCAAATGGTTTTGGGTATATACAAGTCGTTCCAATGGTTATTGACAAGGTATTTCAGTAGTCTAACCCCTTTCAAATTATCTTCTTCCTCGCTGTAATGAGAAGTGAAACGATACCAATAGGAATAATTATCGTATGACCATCTGTCCACCTTGATATTGAATATCTGTTCAAAGGCTTGCAATGTCTTTCGGTTTTCTTCGTCCCAACCATAGTTAAAATGTTCCGCCCAATGGCTGTGTGCCTTTGCTTGTGCCTCTCTTGTCAGTTCGTGGAGGTTATATACCTCGTATGTTCTTATTGCCGTTCTCATATTCGTTTGGTGTTATAGGGTTGTATTATTGATGATGTCTTCTCCATTGTCCGCAAAGACCTCGATAGTAGGTTTCCCTCCATTTTCCTTTACGGATAGGCTTTCGGAGGTTTCATATAAGGTCTCGTCGTCCATAATGATGACTTTCTCGTTGTCTTCAAAACAAAGTACATCCTCTCCCTGCCACGACTTGACAATAGCAACGGCTTCCTCGTAATTCTCTGCTGTTACTTCAAAGTGGGTGCGCTCCCAACAAGTAACCTTCCTATCTTGGTAAAATCTGAATGCTTCCATTGTCCCTATTTTTAGATGGTTGCTAAAATGATTTCTTGGATATGAATAGGTTCAACTTCTGAGAAGAGATAGAGGATATATAGTTCCCTAAAGGCGGATATATTCCCATTGAGGTAAACCGATACCATATACTCGAAAATGTTGTCCACTTCGTAGTATCTGCATTGCTGTGCGATAGTTTTACTTCTTCTTTTCATATGGATAAATGTTTATGAGATAAGCAACCAAAATATTCCCCCGATAATGAATAGGTAGGTCAGTATGTAGACCACAATTGCCAGTGTGATGGCAAAGAGTAGCCGAACTATGTATTTCCCCAGCCATAGTCCTGCAAGCCAAAGCCAAAGGCTTCCGCCCAAGAGGGATGAGCCGATGAGGGCAAGTGTTCCCCAAATCAGGGTTTTGTATCTCAGTTTCATCTTGTCTGTTTTTTGATTTTATGCGGATTCTTGAGGTGAGGGAGTTGAGTTTCCATTTTTCTTTTTCTCTGTCCTCGCGTTTCCGACATTTTTTTTGCGTATTTCCGTCGGGTCGGTCGTTTTCGTTTCAAGGCGATAAAAAGGTAGGGGGCAAGGACAACAAGGTTTAGGGCAAGAATACTACCTGAAGAATGAAGTGTGGAGATTGTTGCCCTAACGGCTTGCCGCTTGACCTTTTTGGCCGTCAGACGCCGAAACTACCTTTGCCGAAGAGAACGAAGACCGACCCCGAAGCGAATACATAGAGTAGAAAGTGGAGTAGAACAACGTATAGGACAGAGTGAAAAAAATGAAAGGCAGTCTTCACAAGTAAGACTGCCACAACAATGAGCAATAAGATAAAAAAAAATAGAATCAGCTGTCTGAATAGAGAGCCGTCAGAAAAGAAAAACGGAGAAAGTTTCGTCTTTCTCCGTAGATAGTATTACCTTTGAGGTAGGTTATTTGAGTTACACAAAGCATTGTATATTATTGCNATTATTGCAGAAGATAGGTCGCTAAATCATTACCTACTGCATTTCATGACTCATTCGACTGTTGATAGCCAATTACTTATACCTAAATGATAGATTTTCTCCAAAACCTTTAGTGCTTTTTTACGAAACCTTTAGTGCTTTTCTCCAAAACCTTTAGTGCTTTTCTCCGAAACCTTTAGTGCTTTTCTCCAAAACCTTTAGTGCTTTTTTACGAAACCTTTAGTGCTTTTCAAAGAAAGTCGCTAAATTGCATCCGGATCCGTACACTTCACAAGATGAAAAGAGACAAGACAAAAGAAACGAGCCTTAGCCGCCGCACATTGGGAACGGTGCTTGCAATGGTTCTGCCGGTAATGATGCTGCCGGTCTCCTGCAAAAACAGTAAAACATCCCTGAAAAACAGCATGACAGAAACATCCGAAACAGCAACAGACACCTCCATCACACTTCGGGCAGAGGCATTCGTGCAAGGAAGGATACATATATATGTGTCCGAAGCCGCACTGCAAAACATCAAGATGAACGACTCCGGAGAGATCTCCATGAGCAGTCTGCCTGCTCGTCTGACCTCCGTACTGAAAGAAATAAAAGCAACACGGGTGGAACGGCTATTCCCTCCGTCAGGGAAACATGAAGAGAGAAGTCGGCAAGAAGGGCTGCACAGGTGGTTCATCGTAACCTTCGACAAAGGCATCTCTCCCACCAAAGCTTGCGAGATGATGCTGTCTCTCCCGGAAGTGGAACAAGCAGAAGCCATACCGGAAGCTACGATGCAGATCTCTTGAAGAAGCTCTGTCAGGGGACGAAATCTTATCCCCTCTTCCCATAGGCATATCTAAAAACCGGATTATAGCTATTCGGAACTGTTTCTTAACCGCTTTAAGAGCGAATCTAAACCCGTTTAGAGTTGAAAAGCACAGCTTGTTCTCTGAAAATCAAGGCTTGATTTGCACCATTCGCATCTCGATTTGCACGCTTCGAGCCTTGATTTGCACCTCCGAACCTGAATAATGGAAAATACGAACGTGTTTAGAGGAAAAAGCAGAGCCGTTCAGAGCATTTACCGGTTCACTCCCGAAAAGGAAAAGAGTTTCCATCCTGTTTCCGTAGACAAAAAAGAAAAGAGTAAAATATGCCGCCTACCATAAATGGGAAGCACTCTCATCGGGGATTAAACTTGGAATCCTCCCCTATTTTTCGTATCTTTATATTGTACACATACGAAAGAAAGATGAATATATTAAAGAAATTACTTGGAACCCTTTTGGTCATCGGACTGTTTGTCCTTGTGTTTACAATAGCAAAAGGAATTATCGTCATTTCCAGCGCACTTCTAAAATTTGCCCTAATGATCATTCTCGGCATCTTTGCCATCTCGATCCTGATAGGGCTTTGGCGTAGCGGCACTAAGAAAAACCAATAACAACAAAAAGCATTGATACTCCGGTATCGATGCTTTTTTATAACGAGTCATTTACCTGCCATTTACTTCCGGGCTGTTCTGCGTGCAAATCTGCAAAAGATCGCTCCCAATCGGGAACATTCAGTTTGGTTCTTGAGACCGTTTCGGCATTGAGTTTCCGGCTCGAAAAGGGTAGTTTGATAGTATCACTTCATCCGAAATAAGCAGCGGAGACACCAATAGAGTATTAAGAATCCTGTCGTTACGCATCAAGTCAAGGATGCTATTTAATCTAAAAATAAGGGGAGGAAAATGTTAATTCCCCTATTTTTTCTTGCAAGTTAAAACAAAAAGGTCTACATTGCATCAGGCATCGGATTAAGGTTGGTATTCAGACCTTCTCCAAAAAGTGTATAAAAACGATTGAATACGCTTTAGAGGCGTTTTCTTATTTAACCCAAAACTATTCACACACGATTATAAAGGGTGTGTGAGCGTGATTGAAATCTGATATACGTTTAACATAAAAACTGTCATATTATGCCTGATCGAAAGAGTAAAATGGATGAGCAATGCCATTTGTACGGCAAAATACGTAAAATCTGTGAACAGAAAGTCAATGAGCCGGAGTGGCGCGTTCCTCTTAGTTTTGATATTCTAAAAAAGTTGGTTCTGAACAAAAAGAGTGAAGAGAATTTGTCCAGAGCGGAGCTGTTGATAGCAAAAGGATATTTTGAAGGAGATGGCGAACAGACACCGAATTGTCCCCTAAGCGCATACTTTACTTTGGAGAATGTTCTCAAGACTCTGAAGTTTTTAGATCAAAAAGAAAATAAGCCGAGTTCCTCTCTTATTCCCATCAAGGGGATTAGCCGTGTGATGCAAGCAAAGTTGAGGGATAAGCTCAATGTGTATGATATTGCCACACTTCTGGTTAGAGGTCGCTCTCATGAAAAGAGAGTTTCCATGGCATCGAGACTTGGAGTGGATCTCAAACTTGTTACCAGCTGGATAAAGCAGGCAGATCTATGGAGAGTGGAAGGTATGACGACAGACATGGCGTATCTTCTGGTCCAAGCGGGAGTACGTAATGTGGAAGATTTGGCGAAGGTAGATGCAGAAAAAGCCTACCCGATTCTCACCAATATCAATGCCTCTCAAGTAGATTTCTCCCTCGTGGAAAAAGAGGAGCTTGAGAAAATGATTGCCAATGCGGCAATGTTATTGAAATATTCTCCAAGTCTGGCTTCATTCTGTATATCAAAAAGGAAAGAGTTTGAAGAAGGTATAAAAGAGACTCCTCATAGCAACATATCCGGAAAGATTGCTTCTCTTCGTCCGGAAGTAACTGAGATATTACGCTCCCATAGAGCGAAGATAAATTCTTGGGAGAATATAAGCTCTCTTCTCATTGGAGTTCCCGCTCAGATAGAGGCAGATGGAGTGCCTCCGGTGTACTTGTTCAAGGATGATTTTTCTTCTGAAGATGATGCGAGTGCAGAGCTCGAATCTATATACGAGATTATAAATGAGGTGTTGGGTTTTCTGGACAATGTCGAATACACCTTGCCTTTACCTCGGACAGCAAGCGGTACCGTGTTTATAAAAAAGGCGGACGAACCGGATGAAAATAAGAGATGTCTGCCGGGAGTATTAGTCGAGATAGATGGTATTGTAAGTCCGGACCAAGATAAGACAGAAGTCAATAAAAAACCTCGATGCTATACAGACGGCAATGGTAGGTTTATAATATCAATGCCCGACCGGTATAGCCTCAAGGAGGCTATCACAATAACCATTTCCGATGGAAATAAACGGCAGAAGTTCTTGACAACGGCATCGGATTTTATCGATTCTGTTCCGGAACAGCAGATACTCAAAGAGTTTCTTGCTGTCGATGCCATCGGAGACAGTGCAGACAGCTTATCCGAGAGGATCCGATTCCTGGAGAGAAAGAAGGCAAGCATCGAAGCAAAAATAAGTAACCCGGAAACAACCGATAGAGCCAAGCGGATATTGGAGGAAGCTCTGCAGAAGATAAACGAGACTTTAGAAGGCAAAGGAGAGACTAAAGGGCTGAAGAGTGAACGAGAGGAGTTGAGGCAAAGGTATAGTGAAAAGAAAAAGGAGCTGTTGGAACGCTTTGGCACAAACGACCTAAAGAGCACTTTCGACCGGTTTATGGCATCTGCTTCCAAACTGAATGCTCAGTTGACTGCCACCTCCATAGGAGTAGAGCAGGTCAAGAGTGACGGATTCACTGTCATTCAAGAGATATTTGAAAACAGACGTATGGATATGCCTCGAGCGTTACCAAGCGTCAAGCTGATGGGTGAAGGAGGAGACGTTATAAAGCTACCTACGGACACAGCTCCGTCAAGGATATTTACTTATAGGATGCTACAGCGCCTGAAAGAGCCCGATATATTCCCCATACCTAAAGGTGCCGGCAAGAACGCGCGAGTAACACTGAACAGACCTGTAGATGTAGAGGCATTTAAGGAACAGATGTACAAGGATCCTTATAACTATCCACAAATGTCCACGCTCGGCATGGGTTATACACTCAATATGCATCAAGCATGGGTACCGGATGGCTTTGCTCTTGGTACTCTTTTGTACTCTTTGATCCTTGCTCCGGGAGAGGAACAACGCATCATTGTACGAGAGAATAAACAGAGATACAGTATTACAGATGTAGCAGAGGGAGCGGATGCAACACGCTCACGCTATGCTCTTTCTCAAGAGGACGATACTTCCGCAATTTTTAATCAGGCGATTGACCAGATGTCCAGATCCAATTCTAATTACAGCTATAGTACTTGGACGAACAGCTTTGGTGGAGGCGGTGGTATCGCCGGAGGTTTTGCTCCTTATGTCAGTGCAACTTTAGGACTATCCGGAGGTTTCTCAAAAACGAAAGGTCGAAGCTCTCTCTCTTCAAGCCAATCTAACTTTTACAGAGAAGCATCAGCCGCAGCCAATAGTTTTCAACACAATATCAAGAGTGCCTCAGCAAGGTTGTCTCAGTCGAAGCGTATAAGTATCACTACCGCGACGAACGATGTCTCCGATTCTGTTGCAACCAAGATCGTGGCGAACCACAACCATTCTCATGCAATGACTATCCAATATTGGGAGGTTATGCGTCGCTACCGTTTGGAAACATGTATTGATAGCGTCGACTTGGTGCTATTTGTTCCTCTTAAATTGATCAGATTCCTGCCTTCAGGAGAAAGTTTGATTTATCCGGCAGGCAGTATCGAAAGTTTTAATAGCGCAGCTTTCGCGAGGCGTTATGCCACAGTATTGAAGTATGCAAACTCTCTGAAATACTACTTGCCTTATAAGCATTGGGCAGGAGTAAACCTCATTCAGAAATATGCAGCCTTACCACAATGGACAATGGAAAAGACAGGTGGTCAACCATCTCACTTTTCATTCTCAATACAAGGTATATTCCTTTCATGTGATGATATTAAGGCTTATCTTGTTCTGAAGAATGGCAAGGGAACAGTCGCCGGAACGGTAAGTTATGAAAGAGTCCGGTTAGGAAGCGAATATGAAACAAGCAATGACCTGAAACGGGCGATAAGGGATATCAGAAATTCAAACACTTCTAATGGAAAATACCCAAAGAAAAGGGCGATACTTTCCTTTAATCTCCCCATTGGAGTTATTGATGAAGATATCTCACATGTAACTATCCGCTACTCTTGCGAACCTTTGCATTATACATTGTATAAGAATCCTAAAGCAAAGGCAGCTTCCGGCGTCTACGCAGATGAGGAATATAAGAGTATGATGGACAAATATTGGGACTCGATGAAGGATACCGACAATACTTCGGGTGATCTTAGAAAAATTGAGTACTACAGAAATGTCTTGCCTGAGGCATACATATCTCCCAATGTGTGGATATCATCAAGAGAAATGAATAGTCTCGGCTATCCGGAAATTGAGCTGATCGACAAACCGGTGAAATTCCAACTTGTACTATCCAACTCATCATTAGAAGGAGATGTTTATGTGGGCGTTTCGACAAGTTCCCATACGTTGCGTCGTACTGAGTTTCAACAGATGGAAGCCTTACTGCAATATCTGGCATCGGAAACTCTACGTTACTCTCAAATAGTTTGGAGGGGTCTTTCTGATGACGAAAGAGCAATGATGTTGGAACAGTACACCATAAAGATGGACTTTGAAGAGGCTATCGTGAATGCGAATGTTCAAACGGAAGAAGAGGATATAAGAAATTCCAATAGAAACAATGTCAACATTCCACTGCTCAACTGTGTTAATGTTAAAAAGCTTCTTGGGTTCTATGGCAACTGTATGCTATTGCCTTTTACATATCCTCAAAGCTTGGCAAAACTACTGGGCTGTACTGCCGCAGAAATGCAGGATGCAATATGCCGATACCATAGCAATAATTTCCGTGCACCAACAACTACAATATCTCTACCGACAAGTGGTATGATAGGTGAAGCGGTGTTAGGAGAAACAAATGTGAGCGAAAAGATTGACCTTACTCGTTTCTGGAACTGGCAAGATTCTCCAATTGATAAGATGGAGATTGATCATAAAGGTCTTAACTCTACAGATTACTTGGCAGGTAAAACGACAAAGGGTATAACTCCTCTCAACTTACAAGAGGCAGCCGCTGCAACTCCGGTTACGGCAGCAGATCTACTAACTGCTTTAGTAAACAAAAAGCCTCCAATCTTTGACAATATAACCGGCTTAGACCAACTCAAGGAGATACTTAATGAGGGTACCAAGAGTGCATCTTCCGGTCGAGACAGGGCGATAGAATCTTCTGAAAAAATGGCAAAGGCTGCCTTACAATTTTTCTCCGCCAATAAGATAGATGACGAGGAAAAGAAGGAGGGAGATAACAATAAGAAGGAAACTCCGAAAAACGGAGGGACTGAAAAGAAATAAGAAGGAGCTATAAACAATTTGATTGTCTGTCTGTAAGTAATCAGGGAGAGTGAATTCTATAAGCAGTTGTCAAACCAAAATCTCAAAAAAGATTGATATGTCAGAAAATATAGATATACAAGCATTAGTGGCGAAGTTGTTGGAACACGAAGTTTCGCCGGAAGTATTGGAAATAAAAAAGATGATACTTCGCAGAATAGCTTCGGAAAGCGATATAAAACCTTCTCGCATTCCTGCACCTATGAATATTACCCAAGTTGGCGGGTATGTTAATCTGCTCATGCAGCTTAACGAGCAAGAGATGCTTCGGCAGACTCTGGCTTCTATACTCGGACTACCAATGCAGACGCCGAAAGAGTGAAACTTGCAAATACGGACGATAGTCTGCTATGGTTTATATCTCTTTTCAAACTTTGAGTTTGATCGTGGTATAGATTGTGGGAGGCTGTGGCGTATAGGAGGTCTTTGAATGATATGCAATGTGAACAGTAATTTGGTATACTTTCATCGGGTAGTTGCATCAATGCGGTTTCTGTAATTGATCGCTATCATGTCTATCCTTAAATAGAAGCACAAGGTTCGAAGCCGATCTGAAATTGATGAAAGTAGTACCTTATTGCAAACTTTTGAATCCAAACTTTGTAGTAATTGTATCAAAAACAACGATTTGTTCTTGGTCAATGAATCTTAGTGAAAGATAAGATGGTTTCTTTAGGGTATTATGAGTAACCGAAAGTAGGGGAGGAGAAGATAGCCTTGGAGCAGTGGCGAACATTCAGGATTGATGAGATTAAAACAGTTTGTAGTCTTAAGGGATGAGTTTATCTGTGTTCTATTTGTGATCTTGATCTACTATTAGAATTTTTCTAACAAGGGTTAAGAAGAAGATATTCAGACTACCAGTGGACGGAAGTAATAGTACGGTTGATACGAAAGAGACAAGTTGCTCAAATAGCATTGGGCAGGGGTAGTATCAGGGTGCAGTATGCGAGATTAGGAGTGGTTTGGAGAACTGCCTTGGGAAGTTCAAAAAACCACTCCTTCCTTTTTGACATTAGGTCTCCTAAGTCATGTGAGAATGTGCTAATAGGAGGGTGAATAAAAAGTCCCACCATACGACCGTATGGTGGGACTTTCTGTGAAAATAATATTTGTGCTAAATAATTTTTAGTCTTCCGGCATAATCACCGGTCCTGCAAGAGTAGCGACTTTATGGGCTTCCAACTCCTCTTTAGAACCAACTATAAGTTTGTCGTACATGCGGAAGCCGGTACCGGCAGGTATCAAGTGTCCACAGATAACATTCTCTTTCAGAGCTTCCAAATAGTCTACCTTGCCTTGGATTGCAGCATCATTGAGGACCTTAGGTGTCTCTTGGAATGATGCGGCAGACATAAAGCTATTGGTTTGAAGCGCAGCACGAGTAATTCCTTGCAATACTTGATTTGCCGTAGCAGGTTGAGCATCTCTTACTTGAACAAGTCGCAAGTCTCTTCGCTTCAATGAACTGTTCTCGTCTCTCAGTCTGCGAACGGTGATGATCTGCCCGGGACTGTAAATTTCGGAGTCTCCCGCATCTACCACAACCTTCTTGCCCCATATGCGATCATTCTCTTCCTGAACCTCTATACGATCGACAAGCTGTTGTTCCAAGAATCGTGTATCTCCCGGTTCAACAATTTCAACCTTACGCATCATTTGACGTACAATAACTTCAAAGTGCTTATCGTTGATCTTTACCCCTTGTTGACGATAGACATGCTGGATACCATTGACAATGTAGTCTTGTACAGCATTTGGTCCTTGTATGGCAAGAATATCTGCAGGAGTTATCGCACCATCAGAGAGAGGTGTTCCTGCACGGACATACTCTTTCTCTTGAATAAGCAGTTGCTTTGACAATGGCACCTGATACTTTCTCTCTTCTCCAAGCTTGGAAGTAACAGTTACCTCCCGATGACCTCGACGAATCTTACCTAAAGATACTTCTCCATCAATTTCGGAAACAACCGCAGGATTATTCGGATTACGTGCTTCAAACAGCTCGGTTACACGAGGAAGACCTCCCGTGATGTCCCCTCCGGAATTGCTTGTACGAGGAATCTTTACAAGGATATCTCCCAGATTTACTCGTTCACCTTCTTTCTTGCTGAAACGAGCACCTACCGGAAGGTTGTAAGTACGATCTATATTGCCATCCTTATCCAAAATACGGAATTCCGGTGAAAGATTCTTGTCCTTAGATTCAATGATGACGTTGTCTGTGTGTCCGACCTCTACGTTAGAGTCATGCTCGACTTTGAAAGTAACATTCTCAACAATGCCATTGTATGCAAGTGTACCTGCTGCTTCAGAAATAATAACGGTATTGAATGGGTCAAACTCGTAAAGGACAGCATCTTTCTGGATCTTATCTCCAATATTGAAGAACAAACGTGCTCCATAAGGGATATGATTGTTGACAAGAACCATTCGAGTATTCGGGTCAATAAGACGCAATTCGGCAAGACGGCTTACGACTATTTTGGTAATGCTTCCGTCTTCTTCGACAAAGTCTACTGTACGAAGTTCGTCTATCTCCAAAATACCATCATACTTAGCCTTGTAGGAGTTCTGTTGTGTAGCATTGGATGCAATACCTCCGGCGTGGAAAGTACGAAGTGTAAGCTGTGTACCCGGCTCACCAATGGATTGAGCCGCAATAACACCGACAACCTCTCCGATCTGCACCATAGTACCAACGGCAAGATTTCGACCATAGCACTTTGCACAGACACCTTTCTTGGACTCACAAGTAAGAACAGAACGGATCTCTACACTCTTAATAGGCGAATCTTGTATCCGTTGTGCAGCATCTTCTGTAATCTCTTCTCCGGCATAAACGAGAGTCTCTCCCGTATTAGGATGGATTATATCATGAACTGAAACACGACCAAGAATACGTTCATAAAGAGAAGAAACAACAATATCATTCTCTTTTATTTCCGAAATCTCCAAGCCACGAAGTGTTTCACAGTCATCTTCTGTCACAATAACATCTTGGGAAACATCCACAAGACGACGAGTAAGGTAACCGGCATCGGCTGTCTTAAGAGCCGTATCGGAAAGACCTTTACGAGCACCGTGAGTAGAGATAAAATACTCAAGAACAGATAGCCCTTCCTTAAAGTTAGAAAGAATAGGGTTCTCCATAGTTGGAGCCGCATCCGCACCACTCTTCTGTGGTTTTGCCATAAGACCACGAATACCTGAAAGCTGATTGATCTGACTCTTAGAACCACGCGCTCCGGAGTCCATCATCATAAAGATCGGATTAAATCCTTCGTTATCCTGGCTGAGCTGTTTCATCAAGATATTGGACAGTCTTGTATTGATATGTGTCCAAGCATCTATGATCTGGTTGTATCTTTCGTTATTGGTGATAAAACCCATACTATAATTGGCAGTAATGGCATTTATCTCCTCATATCCCTCTTGAATAAGCTGCTCTTTCTCCTGTGGGATAAGAACATCTGAAAGGTTGAATGAAAGACCTGCCTTAAATGCCATATTATAACCGAGATCCTTTATGTGGTCAAGGAAGTGTGCCGTTGCTGCAACACCTCTCTTCTTTATGACATAACCAATAATATCTCGAAGAGCATTCTTTCCAAGAAGGGCATTGACATAGCCTATCTTTTCGGGGACACATTCGTTGAATAGAAGTCGTCCAACAGAAGTCTCGACCATGTGTGAAATTTCATTACCGCTTTCATCCAGATCGTCTACCACGACCTTAATCGGTGCATGGATACCAACCTTTCCTTCGTTGTAAGCAATAAAAGCTTCTTCCGGTCCATAAAATACAAGACCTGCACCCTTGCTGTTCTTACGGATCTTGGTGATGTAATAAAGTCCAAGTACCATATCTTGTGATGGTACGGTAATAGGCGCTCCATTTGCAGGGTTAAGGATATTGTGAGAAGCCAGCATAAGGATCTGTGCTTCCAAGATAGCCTCATTGGACAAAGGAAGGTGAACAGCCATCTGGTCCCCGTCAAAGTCGGCATTAAATGCCGTACAAGCAAGAGGGTGCAGCTGAATAGCTTTTCCTTCTATAAGCTTAGGTTGGAAGGCCTGAATACCGAGACGGTGAAGTGTAGGAGCACGGTTGAGAAGAACAGGGTGTCCTTTGATCACGTGTTCCAAAATATCCCAAACAACCGGCTCTTTACGATCCACAATCTTTTTAGCACTCTTAACGGTCTTAACAATGCCACGCTCTATCAACTTACGTATGATAAATGGCTTGTAAAGCTCTGCTGCCATGTATTTTGGCAAACCACACTCGTGCATCTTAAGCTCAGGACCAACCACAATAACGGAACGTGCAGAATAATCGACACGCTTACCAAGCAGGTTCTGACGGAAACGTCCTTGCTTTCCCTTTAGAGAGTCTGTTAGAGACTTCAATGGACGATTGCTTTCGCTCTTGACTGCGCTTGACTTACGAGAGTTATCAAAAAGGCTATCCACTGCTTCCTGAAGCATCCGCTTCTCATTACGAAGGATTACCTGAGGAGCTCTCTGCTCAAGAAGTCTTTTAAGACGATTGTTACGTATGATAACTCTACGATACAACTCGTTCAGGTCAGATGTTGCAAAGCGACCACCATCAAGAGGCACCAAAGGTCTCAATTCCGGTGGAATCACAGGAACAACCTTTAGAACCATCCATTCGGGACGATTTTGTCCTTGACTTGCTCTGAAACTTTCCACTACTTGAAGACGCTTCAAAGCATCTTTCTTTCGTTGCTGAGAAGAGTCCTTAGACGCTCTGTCTCTAAGTTCGTAAGAGAGTTTGTCAAGATCGACACGTGCAAGTAGGTCATAGATAGCTTCTGCTCCTATTTTTGCTATAAATTTATTGGGATCACTATCATCCAAATATTGGTTCTCTTTGGGCAGAGAAGCCAAAATTTCCAGGTATTCATCCTCTGTCAGCAGGTCATTAACCTCTACAGACTCTACAATACCCGGCTGAATAACAGCATATTTTTCGTAGTAAATTACAGACTCCAGCTTCTTGGCAGGAATGCCGAGAAGATATGATATCTTGTTAGGATTTGAACGGAAATACCAAATATGAACAACAGGGACTTCCAGAGAGATATGTCCCATACGCTCACGGCGAACCTTCTTTTCTGTAACCTCTACACCACAGCGATCACAAACAATTCCTTTGTAACGAATACGCTTGTACTTTCCGCAATGACACTCATAATCCTTAACAGGACCAAAGGTGCGCTCACAGAAAAGGCCATCTCGTTCCGGCTTATACGTTCTATAATTTATTGTTTCGGGTTTTAGGACCTCTCCACTTGAGTTTTCAAGAATCTCTTCCGGTGAGGCAATACCAATTGTTATCTTGGTAAAATTACTCCTTATCTTATTGTCTCTTTTAAAAGCCATGTGTAAATGCGTATGTGAAGTTCGATTCTTTTTAATCCAATGTAAAACTCAAGCCAAGACCTTTGAGTTCATGCAACAATACATTCAAAGATTCCGGGATACCCGGTGTAGGCATTGGAGTTCCTTTGACAATAGCTTCATAGGCTTTAGAACGGCCTACCACATCATCACTCTTTATGGTCAAGATTTCTTGCAAGATGTGTGCTGCGCCATAAGCTTCAAGAGCCCAAACCTCCATTTCTCCGAAACGCTGACCACCAAACTGAGCCTTACCTCCAAGAGGTTGTTGAGTTATCAAAGAGTATGGACCGATAGAACGTGCGTGCATCTTATCATCAACCATGTGTCCCAACTTCAAGAAGTAGGTTACTCCGACTGTTGCCGGCTGGTCAAAATATTCTCCGGTTCCTCCGTCTCTCAAGCGTGTTGCTCCATAACGAGGCAGAGAAGCTTTATCCGTCCAATAGTCCAAATCTTCTAACTTGGCGCCATCAAAGATAGGGGTGGCAAACTTAGTATCAAGAGTTTTTCCTGCCCAACCAAGCACTGCTTCAAAGATCTGTCCAAGGTTCATACGGGAAGGTACACCAAGCGGATTCAAACACAAATCAACAGCAGTACCATCATCCATAAACGGCATATCTTCATAACGAACAATCTTAGAAACAATACCCTTGTTACCGTGACGTCCTGCCATCTTATCTCCAACCTGAATCTTTCTCTTCTTCGCAATATACACCTTAGCTATTTGAACGATACCATTAGGTAGCTCGTCTCCAATAGTCAGATCATATTTGCGTCGGCGAAGTTCGGATTCCTGCTCCTTAACCTTACGTAAATAGTTCTGAACTAAAGCACGGATAAGGTCATTGGTATGCTCATCATTGGTCCAACCATTAAGTTGTACTTCGTCATACTGTATCTGAGAAAGAACGATAGGAGTAAATTTTGTTCCTTTAGATACGACCTCAGCACCATGATAATTCATCACTCCGGCTGAAACCTTATCTTGAATAATCTTAATGAGCTTTTGTATTGCAACCTCCTTGAGGTCTTCACATACTCTCTCAAACTCCTTATCCATTTCTTTTAAGACATCACGTGTCGCCGCTTTATCCTTTCTCGTCATCATAGCACGAGAGAATAGACAGGTTTGGATAACGGTTCCGGAGAGAGATGGTGTAGCTTTAAGAGAAGCATCCTTAACGTCTCCGGCTTTATCCCCAAAGATTGCATGAAGAAGTTTTTCTTCCGGAGTTGGGTCCGATTCTCCCTTTGGAGTGATCTTTCCGACCAAAATATCTCCCGGTGTTACATGGGCTCCTATTCGGATAATGCCTCGTTCGTCAAGATCCTTTGTAGCATCTTCGGAAACATTCGGGATATCAGAAGTCAACTCTTCCAATCCTCGTTTTGTCTCACGCACTTCCAAGATATACTCATCAACATGAACAGATGTAAATATATCTTCACGAACAAGACGCTCATTCAATACAATAGCATCCTCATAGTTGTACCCCTTCCAAGGCATATATGCAACAAGGACATTGCGTCCCAAAGCAATTTCACCTTGTTGGGTAGAATATCCTTCTGTGAGGATATCTCCTTTCTTAACTTTCTGTCCTTTTCGGCAGATAGGACGAAGGTCTATAGTTGTACTTTGGTTCGTTTTACGGAACTTCGGTAGCTTATATTCTGTAATAGGATCATCAAACGAAACAAAGGCTTCATCTTCTGTTCTATCATAGCGTATCTTTATTACGGTAGCATCTACATATTCGATAACACCATCACGCTCTGCAACAACTTGCGAACGAGAGTCTCTTACCAACTGGCTTTCGATACCCGTACCCACAATAGGAGCATCCGGCTGAATAAGAGGTACAGCCTGACGCATCATGTTAGAACCCATCAAAGCACGGTTAGCATCGTCATGTTCCAAGAAAGGAATAAGAGATGCAGCAATAGACGCAATCTGAGTGGGAGATACGTCCATAAGGTCAACTTTATCAGGAGATACAACGGGGAAGTCTGACGCATAACGAGACTTTACCATTGGATTGATAAACTTGCCATCTTCGTTCAGTGGAGCATTACCTTGAGCCACTGTCTTGTCCTCTTCTGCTTCTGCAGTAAAATACTCAATGCCCTCCGGAGAGAAATCTACCTTTCCGTTTACAACCTTTCTGTAAGGAGTGGAAATAAATCCAAGTTCATTGATTTTAGCATATACACACAGAGAAGAGATAAGACCAATGTTTGGCCCTTCCGGAGTCTCAATAGGACAGAGGCGACCATAGTGTGTGTAGTGAACGTCTCGAACCTCAAATCCGGCTCTATCACGGCTAAGACCTCCGGGACCTAAAGCAGACAATCTTCTCTTGTGAGTAATCTCGGCAAGAGGATTGGTTTGGTCCATAAACTGAGACAGTGCGTTTGTTCCGAAGAATGAGTTAACAACTGAAGAGATTGTCTTTGCGTTGATAAGGTCTATAGGAGTAAAGACTTCATTATCTCTCACGTTCATACGCTCTCTTACAGTGCGAGCCATTCTTGCAAGACCAACACCAAACTGGTTGTACAGCTGTTCTCCCACTGTACGGACACGACGATTAGACAAGTGGTCTATATCGTCTATTGTCTGTTTGTTATTCTTGAGTTCGACCAAGTATCGGATAATAGCAATAATATCCTCTTTGGTCAATATCTTGACATCCGGATCTATATCCAGATTGAGTTTCTTATTTATTCTGTAACGACCAACGTCTCCAAGGTCATACCTTTTTTCAGAGAAGAAAAGGTTGGTAATCACCTCACGAGCAGAAGCTTCGTCCACAGGATCTTGATTACGCAACTGCTTATAGATATGATCTATAGCTTCTTTCTCGGAGTTAGATTGGTCTTTTTGGAATGTATTGGAAATGATTGAGAAGTCCAATCCTCCTTCATCCTCCTTATGAAGAAGAATAGATGATACTCCGGAATCCAAAACATGTTGCATATTGTCCTCCGTCAACTCTTGTTCACGATCCAGAATGACCTCATATCTCTCCAGAGAAACGACTTCACCTGTTTCAGAATCAACAAAGTCCTCTAACCATGTCTTCAAAAGACGTGCTGCAACTTTTCTCCCAAGATATTTTTTGAGATTAGTCTTAGTAACCTTAACCTCTTCTGCCATTCCAAAAATGTCCAGAATAGCCTTATCCGTTTCAAAACCAATAGCTCTTAGTAGAGTGGTTACGGGTAATTTCTTTTTACGGTCAATGTATGCATACATCACGTTAGAAATATCCGTAGCAAACTCTATCCAGGATCCTTTGAAAGGAATAATCCTTGCCGAATAGAGTTTGGTGCGGTTGGCATGCATACTTTCACTGAAGAAAACACCCGGAGAGCGGTGCATCTGGGAAACGACAACACGTTCTGCTCCGTTTATTATGAATGTACCACTATTTGTCATATAGGGTATGGCACCCAAATAGACATCCTGAGTCACTGTATCAAAATCCTCATGATCCGGATCTGTACAGTAAAGTTTCATCTTAGCCTTGAGAGGAACATTATAAGTAAGACCACGTGTGATACACTCATCTATTGTGTATCTCGGAGGATCTATATAATAGTCCAAAAATTCAAGTACAAAGTTATTTCTGGTATCATGTATAGGGAAGTTTTCAGCAAACACCTTATACAAGCCCTCCTTTTTTCTCTTCTCCGGAGGAGTATCTAATTGCAAGAAGTCCTTAAACGACTTCAGCTGAACATCCAAGAAGTCCGGAAAAGGAAATGGATTTTTTATGGATGCAAAATTGACTCTTTGCGTACGATTTTGTTTGGACATATGAAGCAAATAAGGTAAAAAAGGAAATAAGACACGAAAAGGTTAAGAACCCACTTTGCAGTGGGATCTTAACCATATCCTGTTAAAAACAGGGCTTACAAGCGTAGATTATTTAATTTCTACTTCAGCACCTGCTTCTTCTAGAGCTTTCTTAAGAGCTTCAGCAGTAGCTTTATCTACACCTTCCTTAACAGTAGAAGGAGCTCCATCTACGATGTCTTTTGCTTCCTTAAGACCAAGGCCGCATTGTTCCTTAACAGCCTTAACCACTTGAAGCTTAGCTGCGCCTGCAGACTTAAGAACAATATCAAAAGATGTCTTTTCTTCTACAGCTTCAGCTGCACCAGCAGCAGGACCAGCAGCAACAGCAACAGCAGCTGCAGCAGGCTCAATGCCGTATTCTTCTTTAAGGATAGTAGCGAGTTCGCTAACTTCTTTAACCGTTAGGTTCACTAGTTGTTCAGCAATAGCTTTGATATCTGCCATTTCAGTATAATTTTTTAGTTGTATTTGACTTGATTATTATTTTTTTTGGAGAGTTTCAAGCACTCCATGAATAGTATTTCCTCCAGACTGAAGTGAAGAAAGAACGTTCTTGATAGGAGATTCAAGAAGAGCTACTACATCAGCGATAAGCTCTTCACGACTCTTAATTGTTTCAAGAGTAGAAAGCTGATTTGCGCCAATATAAATACCCTCTTGAGCATAAGCAGACTTCAATTGAGGTTTGCCTTCGCCCTTAGAGCCCTTAGTAAAATCCTTTATAAGCTTTGCAGGAGCGTTAGCATTCTCAGAGAACATCACAGCTGTGCTTCCCTTTAGAGTAGCGAACAAAGGAGCATAAAGCTCTTCATTCACTTCACTAAGAGCACGCATCAAAAGCTTGTTCTTAGCAACAACAAGCTTGATATTTCTCTTAAAACACTCTCTTCTGAGTTCGCTTGTTTTCTTTGCGTCCAGTGCTTCAACGTCTGTCAGATAAAAATGAGGATATGCCTCTATTGCCTCTTTCAGAGAGGCTACAACTGTTACTTTATCTTCCTTTCTCATAGTTCACAAATTTAAATTTCTTCCACAGATTTAGGATCTACTTTGATACCCAAACTCATGGTACTCGATAGAAAGATACTCTTAACATATGTTCCCTTAGCTGCAGCAGGTTTAAGCTTTTGGATGGTAGCAACAAACTCCTTAGCATTGTCACGGATCTTATCTTCAGAGAAAGATACCTTGCCAATAGATGTGTGAACAATACCGGCTTTATCCACCTTAAAGTCTATCTTACCTTGCTTAACCTCTTTTACAGCTTGAGCGATATCGTTGGTTACGGTACCACTCTTTGGGTTAGGCATAAGACCACGAGGTCCGAGAACACGACCCAACGCACCAATCTTACCCATAATAGCAGGCATAGTAATGATTACGTCAATGTCTGTCCAGCCACCTTTTATCTTTTCAATATATTCATCAAGCCCTACATAGTCGGCTCCAGCTTCTTTAGCTTCTGCCTCTTTGTCGGGTGTACACAGAGCCAAAACCCTAATTTCCTTACCTGTACCATGTGGTAGAGAAACTACACCTCTTACCATCTGGTTTGCTTTACGTGGGTCAACGCCAAGGCGAATATCAATGTCCACAGAAGCATCAAACTTGGTGGTTGTAATCTCTTTAACCAAAGCACATGCTTCCTTCAATGTGTACATTTTCCCGGGTTCGACCTTGCTCAAAGCCAACTTCTGATTCTTTGTAAGTTTACTCATTGTCTAATCGAATTTAATTATTTTCCGGGAATTCACCCTTAACTGAAATACCCATACTCCTTGCTGTTCCTGCTACCAATCTCATTGCAGATTCGATAGTAAAACAGTTTAGGTCCACCAACTTATCCGTAGCAATGGCTCTCACTTGTTCCCAAGTGATTTCTGCCACCTTCTTTCTATTAGGTTCTGCAGAGCCAGACTTAATCTTAGCTGCTTCAAGTAGTTGAATAGCCACAGGGGGAGTCTTAACAACGAAGTCAAAACTCTTATCTGCGTAATAGGTAATTACGACAGGAAGAATTTTACCTGCGCTGTCTTGGGTTCTGGCATTGAATTGCTTGCAAAACTCCATAATGTTAAGACCCTTTGCACCTAGTGCAGGACCCACAGGAGGTGAAGGGTTAGCTGCGCCACCCTTAATTTGCAACTTTAATTGTCCAGCAACTTCTTTTGCCATTTTTGAACATTTTTGTGTATTAAAAAATCGAATGAGAAAAAGTAGAAATCATCGGAATACCGTAACACGTACTCCTAAAAACTACTCTTTCACTACCTGTAAATAGCCTACCTCCATAGGAGTCGGATTACCAAAGACCTTAACCAAGATCTTCAGCTTCTGCTTCTCGGGATAGACTTCTATCACCTCACCATAGAAACCGGTAAAAGGATCAAAGGCCAACTTGACCTTATCTCCCACATAGAATTCCAGATCCATGTCGGCAATCCTTTCGGTAAGCTCATCGGCAATCCCAAGCATACGCTTAACTTCATCTTCACGCAAAGGGACAGGGTCCGGATGCGCTTCCAAGAAGCCCAGTACGTTAGGAGTTACTCGAAGTCTGTGCTGCACCTCGCCCACAAGCTCAGCCTGCACAAAGACATAGCCCGGAAAGTACGGTCTCTCTCTTGCGATCTTCTTACCTCCACGCACTATAAATGTCTTTTCCATAGGTATAAGCACGTTGTGTACATAGCGGCCGAGATCTGTATGCTTACACTCAGCTTCTATGTACTCCTTTACCTTTACCTCTTTGCCACTTACAGCGCGAAGGACATAATACTTAACGTCAGAATTCCCTTGCATTGCTCAGAATCTTCTTAACGCGTGATCAACTTGTATAGTTCGGAGATAATAGTTTCAAAGCTCTTATCTACTAAGAAAACAAAAACAGCAATAATGATGGAAGCAATAAGGACTATTACTGCACTGTTTGCCAATTCGGCTTTAGTAGGCCATGAAACCTTGTAGCGCAATTCTTCATATACCTCTTTGAGGTAATTTGCCATGCGCACAAATATATTCGGTTTTGCAACCGCATTAGTATTTGATTTTGCCATCGTAATCTTAAGATTTTTAGCACGGGTTGAGAGACTCGAACTCCCGACACCTGGTTTTGGAGACCAGTGCTCTACCAACTGAGCTAAACCCGTATAAAAAAGTGAGAGGTGCTATCATCTGTGTTTCACGGAGGGGAAGCACCTCTCACTGTTATTTTATGAGACCTTTAGGGAGAGTGGCAAAATTTTTACTCTCAAGGTCTGATCACTCGTATTAGTCGAGAAGTTCTGTAATCTGACCAGCACCTACTGTACGACCACCTTCACGGATTGCGAAGCGAAGACCTACGCTACATGCTACCGGATAGATAAGTTCTACAGTAATAGTTACGTTATCACCAGGCATTACCATTTCTGTTCCTTCAGGAAGAGTGATTTCACCTGTAACGTCAAGAGTACGGATATAGAACTGAGGACGATACTTGTTGTGGAATGGAGTGTGGCGACCACCTTCTTCTTTCTTCAAGATATACACCTCAGCCTTAAATCTCTTGTGAGGAGTAACCTTTCCAGGGTGAGTGATAACCATACCACGCTTGATTTCGTTCTTATCGATACCACGAAGAAGAAGACCTACGTTATCACCGGCTTGACCTTCGTCAAGAATCTTGCGGAACATTTCCACACCTGTAACAACTGATTTCAAGCCAGCAGCACCAAGACCGATAATTTGAACTTCTTCACCTGTCTTAATGATACCTGTTTCAATACGACCGGTAGCAACAGTACCACGACCTGTAATAGAGAACACGTCTTCAACCGGCATCAAGAATGGTTTGTCGATATCACGTGGAGGAAGTGGGATCCAGTTATCTACTGCATCCATAAGCTCCATAACCTTATCTTCCCATTTTGCATCTCCGTTAAGAGCACCAAGAGCAGAACCTTGGATAACAGGAGTGTTATCACCATCGAAGTCATAGAATGAAAGAAGTTCTCTCATTTCCATTTCCACAAGTTCAAGCATTTCTTGGTCATCAACAGAGTCGCACTTGTTCATAAACACAACAAGACGAGGAACGTTTACCTGACGTGCAAGAAGGATGTGCTCTCTTGTTTGAGGCATAGGACCATCTGTAGCAGCCACAACGATAATAGCACCGTCCATTTGAGCGGCACCGGTAACCATGTTCTTCACATAGTCGGCGTGACCAGGACAGTCAACGTGAGCATAGTGACGGTTCGCAGTTTCATACTCAACGTGAGAAGTATTGATAGTGATACCTCTTTCCTTTTCTTCTGGTGCGTTGTCGATAGAGTCGAAAGAACGCAATTCAGAAAGACCCTTCTTTGCCAATACTGTAGTAATAGCGGCAGTCAAAGTAGTCTTACCGTGGTCCACGTGACCGATAGTACCGATATTTACGTGGGGCTTACTCCTATTAAAATGTTCTTTTGCCATAATTTAAAATGTTATATATGGGTTAAATTTCTTACTTGTTTCTCAGAGCCGATGCCGGGATTTGAACCCGGGACCTCTTCCTTACCAAGGAAGTGCTCTACCCCTGAGCTACATAGGCGAAAAAAAAAGAGAGCGGAAGACGGGGCTCAAACCCGCGACCCTTAGCTTGGAAGGCTAATGCTCTATCGACTGAGCTACTTCCGCATTCAGACCTATTATAGACCTGTAGATTTTATTTATGTGGGCAGTGATGGATTCGAACCACCGAAGACGAACGTCAGCTGAGTTACAGTCAGCCCCATTTGGCCACTCTGGAAACTGCCCTTCCATGTTTTCTTTTTAAGGTGAGCCTCTTGTCGGATTCGAACCAACGACCCCGAGATTACAAATCACGTGCTCTGGCCAACTGAGCTAAAGAGGCTTATTCAAACACCCAAACAACCTCTGTCGTTCTTTCAAGTGCTTTCGGGTGCAAATTTAAGCACTATTTTTCGATTGTGCAAGTAGCGAGCAAATATTTTTTCATTTCCTACTTCCGAATGGCTTATAATACATCATCTTCCACCTCAAGATTGGATACGATGAACTCTTGACGGTCCGGTGTATTCTTCCCCATATAGAAGTCGAGCAGCTCCTTTATGCTATCCTCTTTCCTCATAACCACAGGATCGAGTCGGATATCCGCCCCGATAAAGTGCTTAAACTCCTCTGCCGTGATCTCTCCCAAGCCCTTAAATCTGGTGATAGAGGCATTAGACCCCAGCTTTGCCACGGCTTCGTCCCGTTCTTTCTCGTCATAGCAGTAGATGGTCTGCTTTTCGCCCTTATCTCTCACCCGGAAAAGAGGTGTCTGTAATATATATACGTGTTTTTGGCGAACCAGATCGGGGAAAAACTGCAAGAAGAACGTTATGATAAGGAGACGGATGTGCATACCGTCCACATCGGCATCGGTTGCCACGATGACCTTATTATATCTGAGGTTGTCTATACCATCTTCTATATTAAGAGCGGCTTGAAGGAGATTGAACTCCTCGTTCTCATACACCACTCGCTTGGAAAGTCCGTAGCAGTTGAGCGGTTTTCCCCGAAGAGAAAACACAGCCTGATACTCCGCATCCCGGCTTTGCGTGATAGAACCGCTTGCCGAAAGTCCCTCGGTGATAAAGATCGACGTATCGTCTGGACGGGGTGTTTTCGGGTTATTATAATGGTAGGTGCAGTCGCGGAGCTTTTTGTTGTGGATGGAAGACTTCTTTGCCCTCTCTTTTGCAAGCTTGGTAATGCCGGCAATGCTCTTACGTTCCTTTTCGCTCTCAAGTATCTTTTTGTAAAGGATGTCGCTTGTCTCGGAGTTTTTATGCAGATAGTTGTCCAGCTCCACCTTGAGAAAATCTCCGACGAATTTACCCAAAGAGATTCCGCCCTCCGCTATATCTCTGGAGCCCAACTTCGTTTTGGTCTGACTCTCAAAGAGTGGTTCCTGAATCCTGATGCTTATTGCCGCCACTATTCCGGAGCGTACATCGCCCACATCGAAGTTTTTACCATAATACTCTTTTACGGTTTTAGCCACATGCTCTTTGAATGCAGAGAGGTGCGTACCCCCGTGAATCGTATTCTGTCCATTCACAAAAGAGTAATACTCTTCCCCATACTGCGAAGAGTGGGTCATGGCTATCTCTATATCTTTACCGCTGAGATGGATGATCGGATAGAGTGCTTCACCCGTCATGGTATCTTCCAACAGATCCTGCAACCCTCTTTTCGAGCTGAATCTTTTGCCATTGAACAAGATGGTAAGCGAGGTGTGAAGATAGCAGTACATCTTCAGCATCTGCTCCACATAGTCTTTAATATAATGGTACTCCTTGAACAGCGTGGGGTCGGGATGGAATAGCACCTTGGTGCCGTCCTTTTCATTCTCGCAGTCGAAAAAGTCTGTTTCGGAGACGAATATTCCTTTTTCAAACACCACGCTCTTTCCTTTTCCCGATCGGAACGATGAAAGCTCCATCCGATCGCTGAGAGCGTTCACGGCTTTAAGCCCTACGCCATTGAGTCCGACCACTTTTTTGAACACCTCATCGTCATACTTCGCTCCGGTGTTCATCTTTCCGGCGATGTCTCTCAACGATCCTTGCGGCACGCCACGCCCGAAGTCTCTCACGACAACAAGTCCGTCCTCATCTATGGTAATCTCTATTCGGTTGCCATACCCCATGGAGTACTCGTCTATGGCGTTGTCTATCACCTCCTTGAGGAGGACATATATTCCGTCATCCGGACTCGTTCCATCTCCGAGCTTACCTATATACATCCCCGGACGTCTCCGGATATGCTCCATAGGGTCTAATGTAATAACTTTATCGTCGGTATAATTGTGATCTTGTAGGGTTTCTTTGCTCATGCCGGGAGTCTATCTCAATCTGTTTGAGGGTCAAAGATACAAAAAAGAAGCGGGAGCTAAATCACCATAAGAGGAAAGAAAAGAGAGCTTGCCCGATGCTGTAAAATCAAAATCCCGATTCACCCTTTTCATCCACCGCTCCACCCGAAGAGCCGGAAAGCATCCCTTCTCACCTCAAACCCTCCAAAACACTCCGGATAGGATTATGACAGAAGCCCTTAACAGACCTCGTTGAACAAAAAGACACTTCCTAAGCGAGAGCCGGGAAGTTTTAAGACATTTTCTCTTTCGGTTCACCACCCCGTCCAGCCTCCGTTTTTATATATTTCATCCCGAAAAATGCTCATTTTTTTCGGTCTCTCTATTTTGATCAGAGGGGTTGTTTTCAGAGGGGTGCCGAATTTGTTAAATCAGACCGATTTATTAACACAAATTTCGACATCTATTGAGCAAAAACGGTAAACGAGCATATTTTGTCGGCTTAACGTGTTTAATTTTTCAATGAACACGTTTACCGATTTCATTTAATACGTTTACCGGATTCAATTAAAGTGTTCAGCCAAAACCATTAAAACACTAAAAGCCAACTACTTACATATTTTCGCCCTAAAAAGCACCTGAAAAGGCAAATTTCTTTATTAGGAAACATTTACAGGAATGGGTATTAAAATTCACACCAATTAACGCGAAAAAGCCCCATGAAACGGACTGAGAAAAAATTTTTTCCAAATTCGCGATTTTTCATATCTTCCTATCGGCAAGCCGGTTAGAGAGACTGGCACAAAAACAGACCACCTCCGTCCCCCTCCCCAAGAAGATTTCCTGAGCAATTTTTCGCACCTCATATTTATAAAAAAGCTCCCCGAAAAGGGAGCTTTTTTTATACTCTGTATTTTTATTTTTCAGCCGGAAATTTATCCGCAGCCGTTTCTCTTTTTTATCTTTTATGGATGAGAGCCATGAACTCCTCACGTGTCTTTTGAGACTCGAAAGCTCCGGTAAAGTCGCTGGTCATGGTTATGGAGTTCTGCTTCTCCACTCCCCTCATCTGCATACACATGTGTTGGGCTTCGATGACCACCATCACGCCGAGCGGATTCAGCGTATTCTGTATGCACTCTTTAATTTGTGTCGTGAGACGTTCCTGTACTTGAAGCCTGCGAGCAAAGATATCCACCACACGAGGCAGCTTGCTCAGACCCGTGATGTATCCGTTCGGGATGTATGCGATATGCGCCTTACCAAAGAAGGGCAACATATGATGCTCGCAGAGCGAATAGAAGTCGATGTCTTTCACTACGACCATCTGGCGATAGTCTTCCCTGAACATTGCACTCTTCAACACCGCTGCCGGATCCTGACGCATCCCTTGCGTCAAAAACGCCATTGCTCTCGCAACTCTCAAAGGGGTCTTTTGCAACCCCTCTCTATCGGGATCTTCTCCCAAGTGTATCAGTACTTCCTTGTAGTGTGGCATCAGTATGTCTATGTCCACACCGTGTTCTACTCCTTTTTTTTCAGAACTCATAGATTATAGATCAGTTAAAAACGGTAGACCGCATCCCGGACTACGTACATATCTCTTGCAAATGCAGGAAAATCTTTTTTCAGCTTCACCATGGCGTCTCTTGCCTCTGCTTGCGTCAGGAAGTTACCTACACGCAGCTTCCAAGACGGGGCTTGAAACTGCAAGTAAGTGGCAAGCTCCGGATGAGCTTCCTGTATCACCTTTTCTCTGTATGCCGCTGTGCTTCTCCCCTTAGTACCGTTACCGTTATAGATTTGCACTCTATACCCGACCACTTTCTGCTCTGAGGTAACCGCCCCGACAGCCATAATCTCTTCCGAATACATCTTGCTGTCCAAAGAGAGCCCCGTTCCGACAAGAGCCTTGATGGCAGAAGACTGGCGGATAGTTACTACTCCCCTTCCCATCTCAATCCTTGCCAAAACCTCGAAAATATCCTTTTGAGGCATCGGCGCATCGGTTTGAGCACTCAACTCAGCGCCGGAAGCAAAAAGCAGAAAGAGCAGCAAGAAGAGAGACTGCACACTCCTTATGGATATATTTGATCTCATTGTTTGCTTCAGATTAGTTTGTTATCCGGCTCAAAGATACACTTTTATTCTAAAACGAGACCTTTGAAGCGTGGTCGGAGAGCAAGATAGAACCTCCGGAGAGTGCCCAAAACCGGCTTCGGAAATCGCCATTGGAGAATGAGCGGAAAGAGTATGCAGGAAAATACGAGGCTCTATCCCCTGCCTCATCGCCTCCTCTGCAAGAGTGCCGGATAACGGGTATTCGACGAAAATAGCTATCTTCGTTACTTATAATACCATATTGAGAATATATATAAAGAGCATTCCGAAATCATGATAAAACGAATACTTACTGGCATAATCCTGCTACTGGGAGCATCCCTATCTCTTCATGCGCAAACAGATGTACAAAAGCTGAGGGAGAGAGACAGAAAAACACAGCTCGAGATGAGCAGGTCGAAGGAGATCTTCTCGGCTCTGCTCAACAATCTCTCCATCCTCTATGTGGATACCATAGATATGAAGAGCATCTTCTCGGAGGGGATGAACAGCATGCTGGCAGGGTTAGACCCCTACACGAACTACCTGGAGCAGTCCGAAACAGAAGATTTCAAGTTTATGGCAACAGGTGAGTATGGCGGAATAGGTGCATTCATCCAGCAGCGCGACTCCGTTGTCTACGTCTCCAATCCGATGCCCAACACTCCGGCTGAACGCGCCGGACTGAAAGTGGGAGACATGTTCGTGAAGATAGATACCCTTTCCGTCATACCGAGTACCAATGCCAGAGTGAGCAATCTGCTCAAAGGCCCGGTCGGGACATCGGTAAAAGTAACCATCCGAAGGCTGGGAGAAGATAAGGAGAGAGAGATTACTCTTGTGAGAGAAAAAGTGATAGTGGATCAGGTAGTCCATCGCGGCATATACGGGGATGGTGTCGGCTATATCCGCCTATCCTCTTTCACGGATAAAAGTGCGCAGAATGTGATGGATGCGTTCACCCAACTCCGAGACACCAAGAAGATGAAAAGCCTCATCTTAGACCTTCGGGGCAATACCGGAGGCGTCATGGGAGGAGCAATAGAGATATTGAGCATGTTTGTTCCGGAGAAAACATTGGTGGTCGAAACCAAAGGACGTCAGGTGGGAACATCTCAAAAATATTATACTTCCGGTAAGGTTTTGGATACGAAAATACCTATCGCAGTCCTTATCAACAGCAATAGTGCCTCCTCTTCCGAGATCGTTGCCGGAGCAATGCAGGATCTGGACAGAGCGGTACTTATCGGTAGTAAAAGTTTTGGCAAAGGATTGGTGCAGACCACACGCCCTCTCCCCTATAAAGGGCTGTTGAAGGTAACCACTGCACGCTACCACATCCCGAGTGGAAGGTGCATACAGCAGATAGACTACTCGCATAAGCAACCGGACGGATCGGTTGCCGCTGTTCCGGACAGCCTTACAACACTGTTCAAGACAACGAACGGAAGAGAGGTGAGAGACGGTGGAGGCATTCGTCCGGACATAGAAATCAAAGACGAAATACTGCCCGGCATAGTGATCTACATGCTGAGAGACGGCTCTCTGTTCGAGTATGCCGGCAGGTTGTTCCTGAAAAAACCGAAAGTGCAGTCCATTAAAGAGATCAAAATAACGGATGAGGAGTTTGAAGGGCTGGTAAACTTCTTGGAAGAAAAGAAGTTCAGATACGGCGAACAAAGCCGGAAAGTGGTATCCGCATTGGAAAGATTGATAGAGTTTGAAGGCTATTCGGAGTCGAGCAAAGAGGCTTTCGAGACTCTCAAGAAGCAGCTGGAACCCAATCTCAAAAGAGACATCGTGCCTCATAAGAAGCTGATCTCCGCCTATCTTAAAGAGTTTCTGGCAGCCCATTACTTCGGTATGGAAGCGCAGTATGCGGTGAACATGGAGACAGATCCCACGGTTACGAAAGCGATAGAGATACTGAGCAATCCGAAAGAGTACAACAAAATCCTTTTCCCAAAGAAATAAAAGAGAGACCGGTATGAGTTCACGCAAAGAGCGAGAGGAGAGAGTGGGGATATGTTACTCCACAAATCCCGACTTCAAATATGAAACACTGCAGATAGAAAAGCCCGACACTCTGCCCTTGCACCGCCAACGCCTGCGTGTGTATAAGGATGCCCGGCAGAGAAAAGGCAAGATCGTTACCGTCGTAGAGGGGTTTGTCGGAAAAGAGGAAGACCTCAAAGAGCTTGGCAAGATATTAAAAGTGAAATGCGGAGTGGGTGGTTCGGTAAAGGATGACCTTATCATTATTCAAGGAGATCGGGTCGCCCAGGTGGAAGCACTCCTTGCCGACATGAAAAAAGAAGATGCAGAAAGACAATAACCATACTCCTCTGACCATCTATACTGCCTCTGCCGGAAGCGGTAAAACATTCCGGCTAACGTTGGAGTATATCAAGCTGATCCTGAAAGAGAGCTCCCCGAAGGCGTTCAAGCATATCCTTGCCGTTACTTTTACAACCAAAGCAACGGGGGAAATGAAAGACAGGATACTGAGAGAGCTGCATACTCTTACCCATACACCGGAAGAGTCTCCCCTCATGGAGGCTCTGCAAGAGGAGCTAAGCCTTTCGCCCGAACTCATACAGCAGAGAGCCAAGTCTTCATTAGAGGCTATCCTCGACGGCTATGGCGATTTCAGGGTACAGACAATAGACTCCTTTTTTCAAGAGATCGTCCGCTCTTTCGCCATAGAGATAGATGTGATGAACAACTATGAGGTGGAAATAGATACCGATGTGGTTCAGAAGAAAGCCATGGACAGCCTTTTCGGATCCCTCGACACGGAAGAGAATAAAGTTGTTTTGGATTGGATCGGAAGCATGCTCAAGGAGTCTCTGCAAAAGGATCAGATAGTCTCCATACCGAAAAAGCTATCTGATTTGGCTCCTTTGCTGTTCGTGGAAGAGTTTGCAGAGATTTTTGCCGATCAGAGGATGAGCTTCTCTCCTGAAAAGATCAAGGAAGCGAAGAAAGAATTGACAGCCATAGCCAAAGAGAGGATAGAGCAATACGTGGATCCTCTTACACATGTTGTCGAGATATTGGATAGCGCGGGCATCAGAAGAGATGAAGTAACAGTCGCTCTAAAAAACGAGCTCGTGAGGGTCGTGGACAGGCTGGGAAAACTTGGGACAAAGTTTTGGGACAAGGAGTATAGCAAGATGAATCCGAAGTCCAGATCCACATTCATGAAACTTTGGGAGGATGAGACAAGCAACCTTGCTGCATCTAAGGTGAGAAAAGAACGCAAGGAGGAGATCAATGCGCTCCATGAAGACATCGCTCCTCTGCTGGAAAAGACAGTGGAGCTGTACGATGAGGTAGAGAAAGATGTGGTTACGGCAATCGTATTGCAGAGTAATCTGGACACACTGCCCATACTGGTAAAGCTATATGCGTACATCGAAAAATACAGGCAAGAGAACAACTGTCTTATCATATCCGATATTTCCCAACTTCTTCACAGAATCATATCCGGAGCCAAAGTACCTTTTGTTTACGAGAAAGTGGGATCGAGAATCAAGCACTACATGATAGATGAGTTTCAAGACACCTCTAAAGTGCAGTGGCTGAACTTTAAGCCTCTTCTCATGGAAAGCCTCGCGTATGACAATGAAAATCTTCTCGTGGGAGATGTGAAGCAGAGTATATACCGATTCAGAGGCTCTGAAAGCTCTCTTCTTGCCACAAAAGTACCCGGCGATCCGGATCTGAAAAGAGTAACAAACAGCAAAAGGCTGGAGATCAACTGGAGAAGTCTTCCCAATGTTGTAGATTTCAACAACAATTTTTTCAGTAATGCCGTAGATTTTTCGATCTTTGGAATGGAAGAGGGAGGGCTTTATGCAAGCAGTGCGGACTCTATCTCTCAAAAAGTCTATGCAGAAGAAGAGGTCTCCCAACAGACCGCTCCGAAATGGGATAAAGAGTGTCATGATACCGAAAAGCCGGGTTATATTACTCACCTGTTCCTGAAAGAAAAAGAACAATCGAAAAAACAGCCGGAAGAACAAACGGAAAAACAACCGCAGATAACCGAAGAAGATTTATTGGAGGTGTACTTAATAGATCTTTTTGAGAGAGGATACAAACCGGGAGATATTGCCATCCTTGTGAGAGACAACAGCGAGGCAGCAAGAGTAGCCCTGCTGTTGGGCTACCTGAAAGAGACCTACAAGGATAATCCTAAGTTCCGGTTCGACTTCTTCTCCAATGAAGCTCTTACCGCAGATGCCTCTCCAATAGTCCTTCTTCTGATTGCCTATATCAAACACCTCGCATTTCCAAGTTCGGACAGCTATAAGCAGGAGTTCTTTCTGCATCTCGACCGTCTTTGGATCATCTCTTCATCACAGATCGAAAAAGATGAGCTATATCGCCAAATGATGGACATGGCTGCCTACGGACGCTCTATTTTTGAGACCATAACACTGGCAGTAGAGCTGCTTAAACCGATAGATAAAAGAGAGGAGATCTATCTGAACACTTTTCTTGACATTCTGTTTCAATACACCAAAGAGCAAGTCTCAACCTACCGATTGTTCTACGAATGGTGGGAGGAACAGGGATATAAGACAAAAATACCGATGCCGGAGAGCATAGCAAACTCTACAATCAAGGTGGGAACCATCCATAGTGCAAAAGGTTTGGAGTATCCGGTCGTCATTCTTCCGTTCGTATCTTGGAAGATGGCAAGGAAACAGAATAAAATTTTCGTATCCTCTCAATCTCTTCCAAGTGAGTTTGCCGCTCTTCCTCTCTATATAGTGCCACTACAGAACAAATGTGCGCACACACACTTCCGAGAGTTGTACAATAAAAAGATGCTTGAACTCTATGAAGATGAGCTTAATCTGCTGTACGTTGCCTATACTCGTGCAGAGAAAGAGCTACATGTACTCTCGAAGATTGTAAAGAAAGAAGACAGCAAAGGAAAAGAAGAGCCGGCACCGTTTTCTATCTCAAGTGTGGTATTCAACACCATAGAGAAACTGCAAGATAAAGGTATTCTAAAACAGCAAGAGTGTCCATTGATAGAGTGCGATGAAGAAGGACAAAGCAGTACAACTATGTTCTTCCCTTATGGTTCTCCATATATCGTTTCCGAGAATGCAAATGAAGTGGAAGGGGAGAGCGATACCATAGAGTTGGAGAAGCTTTCTACTACTCCCCGATTTGGGGACTTAAACATAAAAGCTCCCGACTATGCGATCTATTTGGAACAGGAAACCGAAAGAGCAAAAGGGGTGAGAATGCACTTTACACTCTCTGCCTTGAAGAGCATATCAGAACTTGATGACCTTTTGAAAGAAGCTCAAGAAAAAAGAAGCCTTACGGAGCAAGAGTCCGAACAGCTTCGCTCTCTGATAGAAAAGCGGAACAATGATCCTGTTTCTTCGGATTGGTTCTCAGATGATGCGGAGGTGTTGAACGAACGAGCGATATTGCTCCACGAGACAACGCAAAGACCCGACAGAGTAGTCCTTCATCCGGATGGCAGAATCACGATCATAGACTATAAGTTTGGAGAGCAGGTCAGCAAAAAACACGTAAAGCAGGTTGAGTACTACTGCTCCCTCTATCGGTCTATCGTATTTAAGAAGATAACCGGCTATGTCTGGTATGTTTTGTTGGACGAAATCGTCCCTGTAACAGAGTAAATCAGTTTTTGCAAGCACCCGAAAATTGGGTTATATTTGTAGGATAAAGCGAGATATCAACACGTAGGAATAACACTTATGACCTTTCATAAAAGATATAAATTAGAACAGCTTTCGGAAGTGGCAAAAGAGCTTATAGATTCTTTTCCCGAAGCCCGCGTTTTTGCTTTCTATGCTAACATGGGTGTGGGAAAGACGACTCTCATCAAATCTATCTGCTCACTCTTGGGAGTGGAAGAGACCACCGCAAGCCCGACCTTTGCAATTGTCAATGAATATAAGGGTGGTGTCGGATTTGAATCGGTTTACCACTTCGACTGCTACCGGTTAGAAACCAGCAATGATGCTTTCAACGTAGGGGCAGAAGATTATCTGGAGAGTGGCAGATACTGTTTTATAGAATGGCCCGAAGTGTTAGAGCCATTTATGCCAGATGGTACCATAAAAGTGGAGATAGAATCCTCTGCCGATGGTACTCGTGTAATGCGTGCATTTCCTTTTTTCAGTTAGTGTCCGATGTCCCCACTCTCTTTCGTCCGTCTGGCTCTTGCGATCATGTTTATCCTGCCCGGTATATTAGCCCTTTCGGTTAGCATACTGGGGAGTAAGTGGTTTTTCAACAGCCACGGCACGAAATATGCGAGACAAAACTTGGGAAAGAGCGGAGCAAGACTACTTTATGCCACCCTCGGAGTCCTTCTTTTAGGATGCGGTTTATGGGGTTGGATTCATGCAGAAGATATGCTCTGATACCGACAATACCATTTAAGATACGACAACCAGATAGTTAATAGTTCAGTTGATGGAACAGATAGACTACAATCTAACCAAACAATATTACGACAATCTTATCCTCCTGCTTGAGCAAAACAGATTAGGAGCTGTCTGTAAGGAGATGGAGTCCATAGAGGAACATTATGGCTACAACAAGTGGACAAGTACATACAGATCTGCTCTCCAGGTTCTTTCTCCCATGAAGCAGTATCTCCATACAGGTGTGGCGGATCCCGAAAGAGTGAACATCCTTGAAGATCTGCGCCGTAAGCTGGCTGAACAGGTCGATCGTTTCTACTACTTTGCAACAAGATCCTCGAACCATAGCTTTGATCATCCCATAATGAAGCTGGCATCAGAGTGGGGAGGAGATGTGGAGAACATTGAGTCTGTTCTTAATGATCTGTCCATAAATGACTCCACAAGTAGAGAAGAGGTTTGGAAATCTCGTAACCGGATATTCCGCTTTCTATCTTGCTCACCACCTCTTACGTCCGGTCTCTATGATGTTATCGTAAACTGCCCTGTTCTATCCGGAAGCGAAAGAGATCAGACTCAAATAATTACTGCCGGACTTATTGTTAGCAGCCTGTTCTTGGGGCTTAATGCTTTTTTCTGCCCGCTCAAGTTTCGTTTGATAAAAGATTTGACACAAGACCCTCACACCAAAGTTGCAGGATGGGCTACGGCTGCGTTGTTCCTTTTAACGGCTCATCACTCTAAAAGAATATCCTTACTGGGCAAGGAGCAGCTCGCTCTCGTCATAGGAGAAGAGGAAGAGTTCCAAACAGAAGAGTGGCAAAACAGGCTCATGGAGTTTCTTCTTGCTTACTATCCTACCTTTACGACTCAAGAAGATCACGAACGCTATAAGAGTGAAATATCCTCCCGCCTTGAAGATATGGCTCGCAAGATGAACATTTTCGGCGGCATCGGAAACACGGAAGAGTTTTTGGAACGCATAAAGGAGTCGGGTGAGGATGCTGAGCTAATGCAAGCAATGAACGAACTGCAAACATCATTCGCCAAAACAAAAGATATACACTATCACACCACAACAGAACTCCGCCGATTTCCATTCTTTTACGAGCCTGTAAACTGGCTGATGCCTTTTGACCTTACCCATTTTAGACTGGCAAGCGAAGAGATGACTTATTTTCTCAAGCTGCTTCCTTTCATTTCTCCCGGCGGGAGACTCTGCTCCGGCGACTTGTATGCTTATGCTTGTATGGGGAATTGGTCTCAGATAGCAAAGATGTCTGAAATTCCTTCAGAAGCTCTATCTTCTATCAAACCGATAGAGGCAGAAGATCTTCTCGAAGGTTCTATTGGTGAGGGTATTAGAGACTTTGTTTATACGACTTACCGATTTTTCCATCTGGAAAGAAGTTACAACTTCACCTCCCACGTATTCTTTCACAAAGCGTTCATTATAGACACTTCCCCCTCACAAAATATCCCTCTTACTGCGGAACAGAATCGCACTTTGTCCTCTCTCCTGTTGGAGTCAGGATATAAGTCGTACTCTCTCATGGTTCTGAAGCGTTCGTTGATCTCGGCATCCGACTTTCGTTTAGCCGCTCTGTTGGCTGAGAAAATATCGGATGAGAGTCTGTTCGGATCAGATGCTGTTTCAAGCAAAGATGTGGAAGAGTATCTTCTGGAAGCCCACCGCTTGGATCCTCTTCATGTGGGTACTCTACTTAAATTGGGAGATCTAAAGAGTTTGACTCCTAAGACCTATAACGAAGCGCATCAATACTTGGACGAAGCCGAGCAGGTAGTAGGTTCAAACATTCCGGCTTTGTCCAAACTTGCTCAACTTTATGCCAAGACCGGAGACAACGCAAAGGCTCTTGACATATACTATAAGGCTTATGTTCTGACAGAAAGCCCGAACTACTCCATTCTTCGCAGGCTGGCGTTACAACTATACAAAATGGAACGCTATAAGGATGCCATTGAAAAATGGGAGCTGATACCTGAAAGTGAAATGAAGAAGTCGGACTATATATATAAAGGACACGCTCTTATCTACTTGAATCAAGTTCCCGAAGCGATGGAATCTTACAAAAAATGGAGAGGATATGACGATAACGAAAGTATCCTTCAGTGGCAGCAATACTACATAGAGCCTATAAACAACATTTTTACGGAGACCGAATGGGGACTGCTTTACGACTCTTTTGATTTTCAATAAGCCTTTATCATGAATAGATCTGTCTATAAATCCATCCTACTGCTTCTCTCTCTTATCGCCGTAAGTGCTTGCTCCGGACATTCTAAAGAGAGACATTCCGGAGTGGAAGTAAAAGTGATACGCACGACTCCGGAAAAGGATTCCCTTTGGGCATATACCTTCTCCTCCACCAACACGGCTCTTCGCAGCCATGAATACGGGACATCCTTTATCTTGTCCGATACACTCGGAGTAGATACCGTGCTCATTCATGTCCTTTATACTTCAGAGGGGGAGCTGATCATGCCGATCTTGCCGGAGAACAGCAAGGATAAAATTCAGATAAACTTCGACAAACAGTCCGTTAGAACAGGGAAAAGAAGTCCGAACAAAGACTTTGCCACCTACGCCCAAGCCTTGTCATTTCCGCTTGCGACTGTGGACAGCGTCATGATGAAAAAGTTCGTCTCCCTTGTACAAGAGAATCCCAACAGCATCGCAGCCTTTGCTTACAACGATCTTCTCAAAGATCTTTCGGGCAGAGTCCTCATTGCAGACACACTTTTGGGCAGTCCGTCCGAATCCGGATACCTCTATATTGCCGACAGACTATTTCCTCTTCGTACAGACATGTCCTACCGAAAAGATCTGAGCTTCACTTTTTTTGCGGACAACATGCTATATACTTTTACCAAAGATCCCGGTAAAGAGAAGAAAAAAAAGATTTCCGATCGCTGGGGTAAACATCCCTATTTTGTGGTTACAGCAATGCAAAACTGGAGTACAGACAGCATCGGCAGGGCAAATGAAAAGAGTTGGATCTCTCTTGCAGACAGTCTTCAGGCTCCTGTAATTGCTCTCTTCACCAACTCTGATACCATACCCAAAGACCTGCTAAAGAAAAGACGACACAAGCTTGCCTATATCCCCATAGCGGATAGCATAGCCTTGGCAACACGTATAGCCGAGCAGCTCCACATTTACGAGGAGCCTTATTATATGCTATTCGATTCCACTTATGTGGCACGCTATCAAGAGAAGGAGGCAAAGATATTTGAACAGAAATTAAGAGAGATAATCCTCAAAAAGTAACCACATCAATGGATCTACCTAAATCTAAGCTTGTAAAAACCTTTGCTGCTACCGTTTGCGGAATACATGCCACAACAATAAGCGTGGAAGTAGAAGCCGAACGAGGGAGTTCCTTTACGCTTGTCGGACTACCCGACACTGCCGTAAAAGAAAGCTATCGACGAGTGGTTTGTGCCATAAAACAGAGTGGGTTCGATTACAAAATAGGATTGCGTTATCTGGTCAATCTCTCTCCTGCGGATATCAGAAAAGAAGGTACACTGTTCGACTTACCGATAGCCATTGCCATACTTGCCTGCACGGGTCAGATACCTGAAGATGCTCCAGGAAAGTTTATGATCATGGGCGAACTATCTCTCGATGGTTCTCTCCAACCCGTAAAAGGTATTTTACCTATGGCTCTTCATGCTCATGGAGAAGGTTTTTCCGGCATCATTGTACCCAAGCAGAATGCCCTCGAAGCCGCCGTAGTTTCCGGTCTTAATGTATATGGAGCAGAAACGCTCTCTGATGTGGTGAATCTTCTGCGCAATAAAGAGGAAGGATTATCTCCTGTTTCTCTCTGTATAGAGGATCAGTTTGCCAACGTCTACACTCATATCGGTTCGGACTTTGCCGATGTCAAAGGGCAGGAAAATGTCAAGCGAGCAATGGAAGTAGCTGCGGCAGGAGGGCACAACATTATCCTCATAGGTCCTCCGGGTAGTGGAAAATCCATGATAGCCAAACGTCTGCCCGGTATTTTACCGCCTTTCACTCTCAATGAAGCATTGGAGACAACCTCCATACACTCTGTGGCAGGCACTCTACCGCACGGCATCTCTCTGCTGAAGCATCGTCCTTTTAGAGCGCCACACCATACACTATCCTCCACTGCCATGGTCGGAGGAGGAGCTAATCCTCTTCCGGGCGAGATAAGTTTGGCGCATAACGGAGTACTCTTTCTGGATGAACTTCCGGAATACTCTCGTAGCGTGTTGGAAGTGCTCCGCCAACCTTTGGAAGATCGTGAGGTTTCCATTTCTCGCACAAAAGCATCTGCCCGCTACCCGTCATCATTCATGCTTGTCGCAAGTATGAATCCCTGCCCTTGCGGTTACTATAATCATCCCGATGTCCGTTGCCAATGCCCTCCGGGAGCGGTGTCCAAGTACCTGAACAAAGTATCCGGTCCTCTGCTGGACAGAATAGACATACAGATAGAAATAGCTCCTGTCCCATTTGAAGCCCTTTCCAAACGAGAAAATGGAGAGAGCAGTGAAGACGTCAGAGCACGTGTTCTAAAAGCACGAAAGATACAACAGGATAGATTTGAAGGCTGTTCAGGTATATATACCAATGCACAGATGACACCCGAACTGCTTCAAAAATATGCAAGTCTGGACGAACAGTGCACTGCCATACTGAAACGCGCCATGGATAGATTCTCTCTTTCGGCAAGGGCCTACGATCGCATACTCAAAGTAGCAAGGACAATAGCCGATCTGGATGGCTCCGAGTCGATCACGACCAAGCATATCGGAGAAGCTGTAAACTATCGCAATTTGGACCGTTCCAATTGGGGGAATTAGAGCTATGAACCCATAATAAACTATATAACCCACTAAATTTATGCTAAATCGCTTCTATAATCAATTTTACTCGGTTATATTTGTATCAAATGGTTTTCACAATCCAACCAACAGCCGGCTGCTGAAGGGCTGTCGTGCTTAAAGTGTTCCACGACACCGAAGCATTATCATATAATAGTGCAAGACATTAGAACCTATGAAAGTATCTCATATTTTTCTTATCGCTCTGTTTTTATCCTCTCTCTTTATAGCGGGAGGATGTGCCAAGTCTGCCTATAATGTTGCAACCAATTGCGACAAAAATCAAGTGGGTAACTACGTCATCAAATGGGAAGTTACACCGGCAATGCCCGGCAAAGTCAATATATATGTATCGGACAGACCGGAGTTTTTCCCGAATAGTCCTGCGATGGTGATGCCTATCGGAGAGAACACCGCAACGTTTGTAACGACGGACAACTTCAGCCAAAAATACTTCCTGTTGGAATTTGAAGGAAAGATCAGCACGGTTGCAGCAATGAGACACCTACCCATGGGTGCCACCCCGAACTTTAGAGACGCAGGAGGATACATTTCCGAAGAGGGGTTCAATATGAGATGGGGAAGGCTTTTCCGCTCCGGCAGAGTGCGCTCGCTATCTTCCACAGACTCTCTCTCTCTAAAGAAGCTGGGCATCAGAAGCATTCTCTCTTTGGACGAAGAGGGGTCATCTTACAGCAAACGCCCAAGACTTTTACCGACGGGAATACAGACACTAAGCCTCAAAGCAGATAAACCGGTGGACTATTCGGAGTTTCTCTCCGAAGTGTATAAGGGTAACGCAACAACGGAAGAGATTAGAAACTTCAAGATGAATGCGTCCAGAAATTTTGCTTTTGAGAGTCGCAAACAGTTTACCAAAGCGTTTCAGTTTCTTCTTAATGAGTCCAATTACCCGATTCTGATAACGGACAATCTCGGAAAAGATCGTGTTGCATTCTTCTTTCTCATCGTACACTCCGCAATAGGTATTCCCGCAAATGCTGTGATAGAAGACTGTCTGCTAAGCAACCAAATGCTGGACATTCGGACCCTCGTTCCCAACATCAACACACTGGATCCGCAGATACAAGAAAATCTGATGTACTACTATGTTACAACGGATGAGAATATAGTGGCAATCTATCAAGAGATCATCAGCCGATACAGCTCCATAGACGAATACTTGAAAGAGATGTACGGACTGTCGTTTGAAGACAGAATGAAGCTGAGAAAGCTTCTTCTCGAATAAGCGATCCTCTCTTAGAACAACCAATAATCAAAAATAAAATGAGAACAACCCGACTTCTCGGAGGAAAGCTTTGTGCTCTACTCTGCCTCTTTTTACTTGGCGCAGCCACCCTTAACGCACAGACATCACTCCTTTGGCCTATCAAAAATAAAGCCGCAGGGAGTGATATTCTTTTTAAGCCACAGGATAAAATAGGTGAAGAGCTCAATACCGAGCATATCTTCATCTCCACAACCGAAAGCACGGAGGTATTGGCTCCGGCGGATGGTATAGTTATCTCTGCCGGGTTATCTTACAATATATCTCTCTCTTACGTTTTATTTTTCACCTATGATGGCGATTTCGACAATGCCATAGAGAAGAATAAGAAAGCTATCGAGGAAAAGTATGGATCCTCCCGGTATCTGACCGGAACGGTAACCATAAAACTTGCCAACGGAGATAAGATTAACCTTTCAGGCATAAAGCTCAAAAAACTATTTCGCACGGGAGAGAAGATCCGTCGTGGAGAGGTATTGGGAACAGCCCACTACTCCTACAAAAAGATCCCGGCAAGCTCCGTCGGTTTATCTATATCTTCCTCAAAAGGCACACCAAGCGATCCGATGGCTCCTTTCGGGCTCAAGTCTACCTTCAGAGCTCCCACAATCGTGAAGCCTAAGGCTGTTCTGACCAAGGCAGAAGCAGAGGCAGACTACCGCAGACTTACCGATGCCATAAAGGAGATATACCCCTCTCTGACGGACTTAATGAGTATCGAAGAGTACGATACCTTTGTCTCATCCGAGATTGCCCGCCTGCCCGAAAAGATCAGCCGCAAAGAGTTTGGCAGGAGGATCGCTGCTTTCAACCGGAAGATACACGACTCTCATCTGTTCATAAACACTCACACCCATACGAAAGTAGATCTCCCCATGCTTCCTGAAATATTCTATGGAAAGCTCGAAGGGAAAGTGATGGCAATAATGGCTACGGCAAAATATCGTTCATATATAGGCAAAGAGATTGTCAAAATCAATGGTCAGGATATCGACAGCTTAGAACTTTATATCTCTCCGAGCCATCTCGTTTACGATGGACAGGTCGCTTCATATCTCGATAGAGTTTTGGCTCTAAACTATCCGGTTCTCCACCCTCAAGCCAACAAGAACAGCAAAAAGCCCGGTACCACTCTCACTTTTGCAGATGGGAAAGAGGTTACCGTTCCAATGTTCAAGCAGGGTAACAGGATCCCTTACGGCAAAGAGGCGGCAGGCTTCTTTAATATCTTGGGAGCCAACAGATACAAAACACAGTTCAAGTTGGAAGAGCTGAATGATACTACTGCCTACATAGGTCTTTCCACATTCGAGCTGAACGAAGTAGAGACAGACGAAATCGTTGCCTTTATCCGTAAAATGAGAGACAAAGAGAAGCCCTGCATCATCTTCGACCTTCGCAACAATCCCGGAGGATCAATAGAGGTGTTATATGCCATTGCAAGAGAAGTGATGGAGGACGACACTCCGCCAAGAAAGTCTTACAGTATGGTCAATGCGCACTTGTTCAAGACTCCTACCATGAACCTCATCCCGTCCGACAGCCTTTTCACCGACTACCGTCCAATTCCCGGAAAAAAAGGTTTATACCTTATGCCGAAAGATGATCCGAGTCCGTCGGACTCCACAAGAAATATCTACAAGGGTCGTCTCTATGTTCTGACCGATGCAAAATCGGCTTCCGCTTCCACCGAGTTTGCAGGTAGAGTAAAATATAACAGGAGAGGCACCGTTATCGGACGAGAAACGGCTACCACCTATCACTGCTTCACGGCTGTGAAGTTTGCCAACATTGAGCTGGATCATAGTAAATTCACCTGCACGATACCGATGGTACGTTGTGTCTTTGACGAGACCGTGGATGATCGTTTCCCTAAAGGACGAGGAGTGATTCCGGATATAGAGATCCCTATTTCTCTTGCCGAAATGCACAGCCAAGACGACTATCTTCTTCGCCGGACATTGGAGCAGATCCGAAAAGATCTGTGATCTCTTTACAATAATAGCAGCGGGTACGGCAGAGGGTCGCTCTGTCGTACCCGCTTTTTCTGTTTACCGGCTCTCTGCTCCGCATCTCTCCGCAGCAAGAAGCCTTATGATTCTTTCTCCGAAGCGGTTCACAAACTATTGTAAACAGATTAAGAAGTTTGTATGAACCTTTTCACAGCTTCAAATCAAGGCTTGGTTTTTGGTTTTCAAGGCTTGGTTTGCAGCCATCAAATCGTGATTTGCACACACCAAGCCTCGACTTCTGCTTTTATATCTGTTTAACGCAAGATATAAAGCCGTATAGAAGATGTTTTCTATCTGTTCAGAGAAAAAGTTTAAGTGTTACTTCCGCAACAGGATCGGATTTCTGCTCCGTGGGATTGCGGAAGATATGGTTATACGATGTTTTCAGGGAAACGGAGAAGCTGTTTTTCCGGCGGTAACCTGCAATCAAAGCACCGCTCAAACCCTTGCCATAAAGCATCGGAGTATGGTAGTGAAGAGGAGAGTTGCTCTCCACGCTTCTCACTGCCTGTAACCATGTGGGGGTATCATAATACTGGAGCGAGGCACGATAGTACCACTCCTCTCCGATGTTCCCCATCAGTTTGGCGGCAATACTCCATCCATACTTCTTGTTTCCGGTATAAGAGCCGAAAAAGTAGGAAGAAAGATGATGCCCTTTTCCTATCTCCCGGTTCTCTCTGAATCTGAAAGAGAGCTTGCTCCCCGTATCTCTTTTGGCAAACTTCAAAGAAAGCATCGTCTCCGTTTCAGCAACGGCTTTCTCCATTCGCAGGATCACTTCCGAGCCTGCTTGCGATGGTCTCCGCTCCTCGTGCCTGATAGAGCGGTAAAAGTCTGTACTCAGACGTCCTCTCCACCCGCGGAAAAGCTCTCCGTTCCAAGCGATACGCATGCCCTGTTCGTTCTTTTGGGAAGAAAAGTGTCCGTATGTGGAGGTGTGCAGCATCGCAAATCGCTCCCCCAAGTGACGGGCAACAAGAGAGAACATACCCCAATAGTCGTTTCTGTAAGTAAGTACCGCAACAGCCGCTTCACTGCCGTAAGCTCCCCGATGAGGCAGTACAACCTCCGCAAGAGCAGAGGCATTTGCCCCTCTCCATGCCATATCTATGGCGAAGCGAGTGGGGGATAACTCTTGCAGATAAGCAGCCGGAGGGTAGAGACGTCTATTGTCGGAAAGCCCTGTAAATCTGTTGTTGAGAGCCTGAAAACCGGCATGGAAAAGTGGCGAAGGAGCAAACTTGAAATAACCACCCAAGGTGAGCAAATGCACTTGATCGGAAGAGAGACGCTGCTTACCATCTTTGTAGATGGTTCTGATGCGATCTTCTCCTGACCATAACGATACCTGCAAAGGTGTGTAGCCGATATAAGGCGTAAAAGAGAAAGGTGCGGAGGTGAGAGTGAGAGCCAATCCTCGCAGATAGTTCCACTCTTGGAATGAGTTGTGTGGCGATATTTCGGATTGGCGAGGCAGGGCAAGACGATACCCTGTCTCCTGTTTGGCATAAAAAGAGATACCCATGCCGTTCATCACACCAAGTGCGGTGTGCAGCCGGTAATCGCCTAAAATGAAGCGGCGAACGGGAGAAGAGGATGTCGGATGAGCGTTATAAGAGAGAAATATATTGTGATGCGTCCAGAGCCCTTGCTTGAAAGGAAGCCATTTTTCTCCGGCATCTCGTTCGGCATTCCAGCTCATCATCCACGCCTTTCCTCTATGGAGCGAAAGACGTTGCCGATGAGCATATCGGGGAATGGAGAGAGACTCAAAAAGTCCTACCCGAATACTCTGTTCCACTGGAGCAGTAAGCGTTTCAGTGGAAAAGAACGGCTCTAAAAGAGAGATATATTCGACCCTTGCTCCGGGGACATTTTTGAGATCGTAAATAGAGACAAAAGCACCATGCCGACTGCGATACTGCAAAAAGTTGCGTATAAAAAAGTCGTCAAAAAAAGGGATTCGGGCAAGCTCCTCGGAGGTAGCCGTGTTGAGATTAAGAGGAGTAGAGCGGAGCGTTTCAAGGTGTTGCACAAAGAGTTCGATCTCCTCATCCGTGTAGCTATACTCTCTGAGTCTTTCCAAAAGAAGCTCTCCCGCAACGGAAGATTGCCCATAGGTGGTGGCAAAGTATCCTAAGAGCAGCAGGAGAAACAGTATCGGTCTCACCCCGAAAAACCGTTTAGTGCGCTTCGAGCCAGTTTTCGCCCACACCTATATCCACCGTCAAAGGGATGGTTATCTCCGGATAGACCTGCTCCATCTCCTCTCGGACAATCTGCTTCACCCTGTCCAGCTCGTCCTTGAAAACCGAAAAGTTCAGTTCGTCATGCACTTGAAGCATCATGGTGCTACGTATCCGCTCTCTCCGGAAACGCTCTGCAATCCGCACCATTGCAAGCTTAATGATGTCCGCTGCCGAGCCTTGTATGGGAGCGTTTATGGCATTACGCTCGGCAAAACCTCTCACAACGGAGTTGCCGGAATGGATATCCTTGAGGTATCTCCGTCTTCCCATGATGGTCTCGACATAGCCTTTCTCTGCGGCATTCTCTATGGACTTGTCCATGTATGCCTTTACCTGTGGGAAAGATGCGAAGTAACCGTCTATAATCTCTTTGGCTTCTTTGGGAGGGATACCGAGACGCTCGCTGAGACCAAAAGGAGTAATGCCGTATATGATACCGAAGTTTGCCGTTTTTGCCTTGCGTCTCATGTCGCTTGTAACCTCTTCCGTTGTGGTGTGAAACACTTTGGCTGCGGTAGCCGTATGGATATCCATACCATTCTTGAAAGCCTCTATCATGGCAGGATCCTGACTCAGATGCGCCATGAGACGCAACTCGATCTGCGAATAGTCCGCAGAAAGGAATACAGAATCCGTATAGTTGGCAATGAATGCCCGGCGAATCTCTTTGCCGTCATCGTCTCTGACGGGAATGTTTTGCAGGTTGGGGTTGGTGCTGGAAAGCCTTCCCGTTGCCGTAACGGTCTGATTAAAGCTGGTGTGTATGCGCCCTGTCTTCGGGTTTATAAGCTCCGGCAACGCATCCACATAAGTGGAAAGAAGTTTTCTTATACCGCGATATTGCAAGATTTGTTCTATAATCGGATGCTTGCTCTTTAGCTTCTGCAAGGTCTCTTCACGCGTTTCATAGGCTCCGGTCTTCGTTTTTTTCGGTTTTTCCACCAGGCGAAGATGTTCAAAAAGAATAGTTCCAACCTCTTTGGGAGAGTTGATATTGAACGGAAGACCTGCCAGTTCGTGAATGCTTTTCTCTATATCGTACAGACGCTCTTCGAGACCTTTCTTTGCCTTGGACAGGGTCTCGGTAGAGATGATAACCCCTTCCGCTTCCATATCGACCAGCACCATCGTGAGAGGCATCTCCAGATCGTAAAAGAGTTTTTTCAGTGCGGCATCTGCTTCTATCTTCTTTCGCAAGACATGATAAAGTCTTAACGTTACATCCGCATCTTCTGCAGCGTATTGCACCACCTTATCTACTTCTACATCCCTCATGGATAGCTGCTTTTTTCCTCGCTCTCCAATGAGTTCGGTTATAGGTTGGGGCTTATAGTTGAGATAGACGGATGAAAGATAATCCATACCATGACTCAACTCCGGATCTATAAGATAGTGAGCGACCATGGTATCAAACTGTCTGCCGTGAGAGGTAATGCCGTAACGACGAAGGATTCCGAGATCAAACTTTATGTTCTGCCCTATCTTAAGGATTTCAGGATCTTCAAACAGCGGACGGAATACCGCCAACTCTTTTTCTGCTTCCTCCTGATCTTCAGGCAGGGGCAGATAGTAGCCTTCTCCCTCTTTGTAAGCAAAAGATGCGCCTACAATCCCTGCGGATTGCGAGTCCAGTCCGTCCGTTTCGGTATCAAACGCAAAAAGTCCTGCCTTTCGGATCTCCTCCACAAGGGCTTTGCACTCCTCTTCGGAAGTGAGTCGGAGATACTTTCCTTTCATTCCGGGAGCAGCCGGAGCTTCCGAAGGAGCCGGCTCTTCGGCTCTGTCGAAAAGGCTGCGCATCATCGGCGTTCCGGATGAAGAAATATCTCCTCCGGATTCGATAGGAGAGAGGGTATCCATAAAGCTTCTGAACTCCAGCTCCGAGAAGATTTCTCTTAAAGTCTCGACATCTTTCTCTTTTACCAGACACTCTTCCGCCACAACATCTATGGGTACATTTTTATCTATGGTAACCAATGTTTTGGAAAGAGTGACCATATCTTTCCCGGCCTCCAACTTCTTCTTCAATGCTCCCTTTATCTCATCGAGATGTTCGTATATCTGCTCTATGCCTTCGGGGTATTCGGCTAAAAGCTTTGCGGCAGACTTCTCTCCCACTCCGGCACAACCCGGAATGTTATCGCTGCTATCCCCCATAAGTGCCAGATAGTCTATCATTCGAGATGGTTCCGAAAAGCCATACTTCTCCTTGACATCGTTTGGAGAAAGTATCTCGAACCCTCCTCCCTGAACCGGTCTCATCAGATGAGAATAGTCCGTAACAAGCTGGGCATAGTCTTTATCGGGAGACACCAGAAAGACTCTATCCGGACGTGTTCCTTTCTCATGCTCCATGCGGTGTGCGATGGTACCGACAATGTCATCCGCTTCATAGCCCGGTTTTTCGTAGATCTTTACTCCGTAGGCTTGGACAATCTTTTTGATGTATGGGATGGCAAAGCGTATCGCTTCCGGCGATGCCTCACGGGTTGCTTTGTATTCCGGATAAATCTTGTGTCGGAACGTATCTTCCGAAGTGTCAAAAGCCACTGCTATGTAAGAAGCATCGGGGCGATTGAGAATTTCTCGAAAGCTAAGCAGGAAGCCGTAAATGGCTGACGTGTTCTGCTGCTTGCTGTTGATACGGGGTCTGGATATGAATGCGAAGTATGCCCTATATATAAGAGCATACGCATCCAAGAGATATAGATTTTGTTTTGACATATTCATCGGATAACGGAATACTAAAAATCAAGAGTAAAGAGAGAGATTTTTCATGAAGCCATTTATTCTATTTTTGCTGCTTCATCGCCTTTCTCTTCTCCACTTTTGCCACATATTTTGCTTTTTTCTTCTCTCCTTTCGGTGTGTCGGGGAATTGGAAGTTGAACTGTTCCGGAATATCTTGTCCGAGATCCGCCACCTTTCCTTCCTTGGATATGATCACCGAGTCGTACAACTCGTGTGAAGTGGTATACGAAGCATAGAAAAGCGAATCTTTGCCCACTCTGATGGTTTGATACAGAGGTATTCCGGAAGCTATCTTATCGTGTATCTCATCAAAGCCGTTACGATAAACTTTTTGAGAACAGACACTTATGACATAGACCGGAGTTGTAAGATCTCCTCCTTTCTTCTTGTTGATGATTCGAGAGTAAGCGTGGTCATGAGCTTGCAAAATGAGATCCGCTCCGTCGGTTTTATCTTCCAATATGGAGCGGAAACCATAACGCATGAACGGATTGAGACGTCCCTCTCTCACGCTGTATATGGCATGGTGAAACATCACAATGGCAAAACGATCTCCACGAGACACCAAAACCTCTTTGAGCCAACGGCGAGAAGAGAAAAACTGACTGTTCAACTCTATCCCCTGACTGTCTATACCTATAAATCTGAAGTTGGGATAGTCTATATAGTAGCTGCGTCCGATACTTCTATCCGGTCCGTTTTGAGGGAAATTGAACGCATAGGGCCAACGAGCATCTATCGCTTTGAAGATCCCTTTGTTGTATTCATGATTTCCGGGAACGGCGACCATCGGTTTATTGGAAGCAAAATCCGAGACAGAGTTGTACCAAATATCCCAATATTTTTGATGTCCGCGCTCTATGGCATCCCCACCAAAGCACCAGAGCGAAACAGTTGGTACTTTCTTGGAAATAGAGTCGAAAATCTCTTTTGCCCAGCCTTCATGTTTTTCCTGAATATCACCGATGTAGATGAGTGTATCCTCTAAAGCATCTATCGAGCGTATCTCAAAGCTATCTCTGAAAACATCTCCGCTGCCGGCTATCTCGTAGAGATACCTTCCTGCATCAAGGTCTTTCCATGCCACGCTATACATTGCGGTAGAGCCTCCACGGGTATCCACCACACGAGAGACCGGCTTTTCCGTCCGGAACGGAAGAGTATCAGAGGGGATACGATAGAGTAAAACCTCAAACTCTTTCGGGCTCCCCTCTCCATTTACAGCCGTTATCCAAGAGATGGTACGATCTTCCACACCATCTTCTCCCGGTGTCAGCGTAACACGTTGAATCTTTTCGGAGAGTGTGAAAGGCTCTTCGGGAGGAGAGACAAACCACGCACGCCAACGAGACTTAACCCAAATACCAAGTCCTAAAATAATGACAAGAAGAATGATGTAACGTACCTTTCTTGCACGAGGAGAGCGTTGTTTACTCCTTTTCACTCTGTTTCTTTTCATATTTATATCGTTTATCAAAGATGATCCACCAGTTTTTTCAATATGTTTCCCCCCTTTGTTTCATCTCGCCACAGGCTTTTATCGTAGCAGAGCTTCCATATTTCGATGGTACTCAATACGAAGATGATGCAGAGAGGTATCAGTAGCAATCTGTCGTACAAAAGCAGATACGGCAAAGCAAATCTCAGGATGTAGGAGAGCATGAACAGTATAAAGAGAAAGACCTTGATACCGCTCCTATGTGCGGAGAAAAGCGTCCAGACCATAACTCCGACAGCAGGCATAATGAGAGACGATACCGTATTTCCCGTATTGAAAAGCGACAAAAACATCAGGATGGAGCCGAGAAAAAGCTCCGGCATACGGGAATACGCCCTCATGTGGCGAGTCTTGAGAATCGGCAACAAGAGCATGTGCATTGCAGTGATAAAGAAAAAGCGATCCCGATAGCTCTCTCCAAAAAACGGTTGTACGAGTTCACGTTGCAGCCCCAACCACGAAAGGTTCAAGGTATCATCCTGAAGATTGATCTTGTTTTTCTGCTCCCAAAGGGCATACCATTCTGTATAGGTCTCTGTCATACCCTGAATACCTCCGCAGATGATCAGCTGGGAAATAAGGAAAAGAGCGCCCCACAGGAGCGTGTACAGCAGAAAACTCTTTTTCCGGGAAGAGAAAAAGAAATAGACCAGACCGGATAACCCGATCAGATTGACTCCACCACTCAACCAGATGAATAGAGGTGCAATGCCATCTTTCCCTCTTTTCACACCGGTGTAAACCAAAAGAAGAGAAGCCACCGTCAGGATATTGATATCGCTTCTCAAGTATGCCGCAGGCAGAAAGATAGCAGCAGTACCAAAGATAAGCAGCCTCCGTTTCGGTTCAAACGGAAGCATCACGATGGCTATCAGCAGTAAAACGGCAGAAAGCAAAGGCAACCACTCCCCAAACAGAGCATGGAGCTGATGGTAGAGAGGTGCATAATATGGTGTTTGATCAAAGCCCATTGCAGAGAAGAATAACATCAGTACTATAAAGAATTGAGATACCCGGCTCTTATAAGCTCCTCTCGCTGATCCTTCAACCAGTTATAGCTTATCGTGAGTTTCTCTAAATCTCGTCCTTCCGGTGCGTACTCGCGGTTTTGGTGTACCCCTTTAGTGTCTATGCAAGACGGCAATGCCATAAAAACATTCGGGAACAGAGGGTGTTCGCTAAGTCGTGAAGCAGGAATCGTGAAAGGTTTCTGCCCTTCCAACGTTGCCTTGAACATCTCCAACATAAGCAGGGCAGGACTTTCAAAAGCCATATATCCCCGATGACGGATAATGAATCGTCCTCCTCGAACAACAATATCTTCCACACTCTCAAAGTCTTCATACGAAAAACCCTTACCCTCTCCGACAAGCTGAGACAAAGGTATACCGTGCACACGGCTACCCTCGAAAGCCACCACCATTTTATCGTCATGGCTTCCCAGTGTATAGACTTCTCCGGTCTCTTCAAGCGGAATATGCAACGCTCTGCTCAGATGTTTCCGATAGCGAGTGGTATCCAATGCCGAGAGCGAACACACTTTTTCGGGAGCAAGACCGGTCTGCTGTTGCAGAACCAAACCCATGGCATCTGCCGGATTGGAGACACAGACCAACAGCTTTGCGCTTTGGATATACGGAGCAAAAGCAGTGGCAAGCCGGGCTGTAAGCTCTCCATTGTAGAGAAGAAGCTCTTCACGTGTTGTCTCTTTCCGAAAAGGAACACTCACCGTATATGCCACAAATGCAACCGGAGGCAGAGTTGTCAGCTGTTCCGGTTCTGTTATGATATCGACCTGAATGGGATAGACGCCACATTCGTAAAGCTCTTCCCGCATTCCCAACAGCTTTTTCTCATCCCGTCCGAAGAGAATCAGGTGAGAAGAAAAACGCATTGCCACCGACATAAAAGCCAGTGCACTTCCGATGTGTCCGGTAGCTCCGATGATTAGGAAAGGGGCAGAGGTAAGGAATCTGTTCATTTACTCTTTTGTCTTTTCTTATACACACAAAGATACGTTTTTTGTAGAAGCAGAAAAGCAGAAGAAAACTTGCACGTTGGGAAAATTATCACTAATTTGGCAACAAGTCAACAGAGACAATTATGAGTACATAATCGTCTTTAGTCATAAACTCTATAAAGAACCACTCTTAATTATGTCGAGAACTTTTACATTCAACGAACTGAGAAGACTAAAAGATATGTTGCCTGACGGCACTATTCAACGTATAGCGGATGAGTTGGGATTAAAACCTGAAACAGTCCGCAACTATTTTGGAGGAGCTAACTTCAGAGAAGGAAGAAGCACCGGTATACACATCGAGCCGGGTCCTGATGGAGGAATCGTTAAACTGGATGACACCACTATCTTGGACTATGCGCTCAAAATAATGAGAGAAGAGAGAGGAGACAACTTCGACTTCTTTCCCCGTGGCGTAGAGGAATAAATCTGTTTTTATAGCGATAGATAAGACCCTTGTCTCACGGTCAAGGTTCATATATGTTTGTATGAGAAAGATCGTGAGCGTAGGGTCTTTTTTGAACAATCCGGATTAGAATCAATCCTGCTAACCATTTTATTACCATGAGAACAAATTACTATTGTCAGAAATTAAATGTCGTGCCTCTGTTTTGGGGCTTTTTGCTACTAATCTTTATCGGCTTGTCCGGCTGTAAGAGCCCGTCTGCCGTAAAACCTAACACCAATACAGACAAAATGAACAAGTATAAGAAGCTGACTCCGGAAGAGGAGGCGGTGATCGTGGGAAAGGGAACGGAGGCTCCTTTCACCGGCAAACTGCTGGATGAGAAACGCTCCGGAACGTATGTCTGCAAGCGATGCGGTGCTGCGCTGTACCGCTCGGAAGACAAGTTTGATAGCGGTTGCGGTTGGCCGTCGTTCGATGATGAGATCGAAGGGGCAGTACGAAGAGTGCCCGATGCCGACGGATACAGAGTGGAGATCATCTGTGCCAACTGCCATGCCCATTTAGGTCATGTATTCGAGGGAGAGGGCTTCACGTCGAAAGATACCCGCCATTGCGTCAACTCTATATCCATGGAGTTCATCCCCGATTCGGCTAAAGAGCTTCGCCGTGCCTACTTTGCCTCCGGATGTTTTTGGGGAACAGAATACTTTTTCAGCAAGAAGGAGGGTGTGAAGCGGACGGCTGTCGGATTTATGGGAGGCACTTTGGAGCATCCCTCATACGAGGATGTCTGCACCGGCACTACCGGACACTTGGAGTGCGTAGAGGTAGAGTACGATCCTACAAAAGTGTCTTACGAGGAGCTTGTACGGCTGTTTTTCGAGACGCACGACTTTACGCAGCCCGACGGACAAGGTCCCGATATAGGTTCTCAATACCTTTCCGCCATATTCTGTTCGGACAAAGCAGAAGAGGAGACAGGCAAGAAGTATCTGGAGATCCTGAAAGAGAAAGGGTACAAACCGGCTACAACGCTCCGGAAAGCAAGCAAATTCTGGAAAGCAGAGGAGTATCACCAAGGCTATTACGATAGAAAAGGCACCACTCCATACTGTCACGGCTATAAGAAGATCTTTTAGTCCGCTACGAAGAAAAATAACGAAAAGAGAGGCAGAACCGCCACATGGTTCTGTCTCTCTTTTATTTTATCCTTCGCTCTTCCCCATACAATCCGCAGGGAAATATATAAGGCATTTCGGTGGGAGCTTTTATATAAAAACAGAGCCCCGATGAGGGTCGGGCAGAACCTCGTCCGGAAGATAAGGTTGAGTAGCCGAAAGGCACCAACCAACAATAACAATCTCACAAACAACAAGATACAAGAAATCGCGAATTTGCACTCAGCACTCCTCTCGATCGCTTTCAGGGCTCATTTTCGCGTTAATAGGTGTAAATTTTAACACCCTCGCCTGTAAACATTTCCTAATAAAGAAATCTGCCTTTTCAGGGGTATTTTAGGGCAAAAACGCGTAGTCTGCTGATTATTAACATTTTAATGATTTTGGCTAAACACGTTAATCGAATCCGGTAAACGTGTTTAATGAAATCGGTAAACGTGTTTACTGAAAAATTAAACACGTTAAGCCGAAAGAATATGCTGGTTTAGCATTTTGGCTTAACAGGTATCGGAATTTGTGTTAATAAAACAGCCCGAATTTAACAGTTCGATCGTGCTCTGAAAACGACCCCTCCGATCAAAATAGAGAGCCGAAAAAAGCGAGCATTTTTCGGTATGGAATATATAAAAACGAAGGGCTGAAAATTGCGTTCGATAAGATATTTTAGCAAGGAATTACACCTTAAAATGAAACAGAGGAGATTGAAAAAGAAAATGTATCCCCTTGTTACAAGAAATGGTTATCTTTGTAGGTTGAGATTCGTATGCGATCTCACAAAGATTTCGAGAACAACTAAAAACAAGATAAACAGTAGCCATGGCAAAACAAGAAGAGGTATTCAAGAAACTCATATCGCACTGCAAAGAGTACGCATTCGTCTTCCCCTCGTCCGAGATATATGACGGACTGGGCGCGGTGTACGACTACGCTCAAAACGGGGTCGAGCTAAAGAACAACATCAAGAGATATTGGTGGGAAAGCATGACCCTGCTTCACGACAACGTCGTAGGGATAGACTCTGCCATCTTTATGCACCCGGAGATCTGGAAAGCCTCCGGTCACGTGGATGCGTTCAACGATCCTCTCATAGACAATAAAGACTCGAAGAAGAGATACAGAGCGGATGTGCTTATCGAAGATCACCTTGCCAAGATAGACGATAAGATTGCAAAAGAGGTCGAAAAAGCGGCAAAACGCTTCGGCGACAGCTTTGACGAGGAGATGTACAAGCAGACCAATCCTCGTGTGATGGGATACATAGAGCAGCGCAATGCGATACACGAACGCTTCTCTACCTATCTGAACGACTCCGACTACGAGGCTCTTCGTAACCTTATACTGGAGCTGGACATCGTCTGTCCGATATCCGGGACCAAAAACTGGACGGAAATACGCCAGTTCAACCTCATGTTTGCCACCGAAATGGGCTCTACGGCAGACAGCTCATTCAAGGTTTATCTGCGCCCGGAAACGGCTCAGGGTATCTTCGTGAACTATCTGAGCGTGCAAAAGACCGGACGGATGAAGATTCCTTTCGGGATAGCACAGATCGGTAAGGCGTTCCGCAACGAGATCGTGGCACGTCAGTTCATCTTCCGCATGAGGGAATTCGAGCAGATGGAAATGCAGTTCTTCGTTCGTCCCGGCACGGAATTGGAGTGGTACGAAAAGTGGAAAGATATCCGAATGAAGTGGCATCAGGCTTTAGGATTCGGTGCGGAAAATTATCGCTTCCACGATCACGAAAAGCTGGCACACTATGCCAACGCCGCTTCGGACATCGAGTTTAAGATGCCGTTCGGGTTCAAGGAAGTGGAGGGTATCCATTCCCGTACCGACTTCGACCTCTCTCGCCACGAGGAGTTCAGCAAGAAGAAGTTGCGCTACTTCGATCCGGAGCTGAACGACAGCTATATCCCCTACGTCGTTGAGACCTCCATCGGTGTGGATAGAATGTTTTTGAGCATCCTTGCAGCCTCTTATGCGGAAGAGGAGTGCGGAGAGGGAGACACAAGAGTGGTGCTTCGCCTGCCGGCTGCACTGGCTCCGGTGAAGCTCGCAGTGCTTCCTTTGGTACGCAAGGACGGCTTGCCCGAAAAGGCGCAAGAGGTGATGGAGATGCTCAAGTACGACTTTGCCTGCCGATACGATGAGAAAGACTCCATCGGCAAACGCTACCGTCGTCAGGATGCAATAGGTACTCCGTTCTGCATCACACTCGATCATCAGAGCCTGGAAGACAATACCGTAACCATTCGTTACAGAGACGATATGACGCAGGAACGTGTTGCAATAGACCGACTTCACGGCATCATCGCGGAAAAAGTAAGCATGAAGAGCCTGCTCAAAAAACTTAAATAATAAACCTAACGCTTATGACAAAGAAGATATACAGCCTGTTGCTGGTTGCTCTGATCTCTTTCCTCTCCGTGGGTTGTGAGACTTCCACCACTCAAGAGATACAGACAGAGAACCAAAAGAAGAGCGAAGCGTATGTGGAGAAGATCTCTAAAGATCCTTCTTATCATGCCATCCCTTTCCCGTTTGCAGTGTATCCCGTTTACTACAAGCAGCGCATGGCGCCGAAGATAAAGGATAAGAAGCCGAAACAAAACAGCAAAGTGAGCATCCGATACGTGGGCAAGCTGGTGGATGGTACCATATTCGACAATGCCAGCTACGTCGAGGATGTGATGAATACGGATCCGAACTACGTACCGAAGCAAAAACCGATAGCAATGGAAATCATGGCTGTCCGCCCCAATATGCAGGTACAAGGTAGCGTCATCATGGGTATGCAGGTGGCTTTACAGTATATGTCTATCGGAGAGAAGGGTACGGTCGTGATCCCTTGGCAGCTCTCTTATGGGGACAGAGCCGTTTCGGAAATTCCTGCCCGCTCTGCCCTTATCTTCGATTTGGAGTTGGTAGATATTCTTCGAGAGTAAACCGATATGCAAAAGCGTCCTTGTATTCTTATCTCCAACGATGACGGCGTCTTCGCCAAGGGGTTAATGGAGTTGATCATCGCCCTGAAAGATCTTGGAGACATTGTGGTTGTGGCTCCCGATGGACCTCGCAGCGGTTATTCGAGCGCAATAACCTCCTCCGTTCCTATCCATTACTCCTGCGTCCGAAGAGATCCCGGCATCACGATATACAGTTGTAGCGGAACTCCTGCAGACTGTGTCAAACTGGCTCTGAACGTCATCCTGCCCGAAAGACCCAATATGGTGGTCGCCGGTATAAATCATGGGGGCAATCAGAGTATATGTGTAAACTATTCCGGTACACTTGGAGCTGCAATAGAGGGAACGATATTCGACATCCCCTCTTTTGCCGTATCTCTCATAGAGGGAACGCAGGACTCCGACTATCTTCAAAGCTGTCGCTACGCTCGTGCAGTGGCTCGCCGTCTTCTCAAAGACGGGTTACCAAAAGGGACTTATCTCAATCTGAATGTCCCGAATGTACCCATAGTGAGAGGGATGAGGCTGTGCAGCCAGGCAGACGGGAAGTTTTATGACGAGTACGTCAAGCAGACCACTCCGATGGGCAAAGAGGTCTATTGGATGGCAGGAGCGTTGATGAGTCATGAGCCGCACAATCTCGGCTGCGATCTTTCCGTAGCTGAAAAAGGCTTTGCAACACTTGTTCCCTGCAAGATAGACGTTACAGACTACGAAGCGATGAGGGAACTCAAACACTGGGAGATCTAAAGAGCGCACAGAGATCCGGGATGAAGTATTTTATAATAGCCGGAGAAGCCAGCGGAGATGCACATGCGGCAGATCTGGTAAGAGCCATAAAAAAGAGAGATGGAAACGCTTCCTTTGCATTCGTGGGCGGAGAAGCTCTCTCGGAAGCTACGGGAGAAGCCCCAATAGTACACTACTCCGGCATGGCATTCATGGGTGTATGGGAGGTGCTGAAACACTTGGGTACGATAAGGAAGTATGCAAAAAAGGTTCAGCAGGCACTGCTGGAGTTTTCGCCTGATGTTGTGATACCGGTGGACTATCCGGGATTCAACTTTCGTTACATCCTCCCATTTGTAAAGGAACAACTCCCCTCAGCAAGGCTCTACTATTATATCTCTCCGAAGGTGTGGGCATGGAAGAAGAAACGTATTGCCAAGCTGCGCATCCAAACGGATAAGGTTCTTTGCATCCTGCCTTTTGAGGTAGATTTCTTTAAGAAACACGACCTGCACCAGGTGGTATATGTGGGAAATCCGACCCTCGCCGGCGTAAAGCGTTTTCTGCAAGAGAAAACGCACCTTAACGGGAAAAACATCCATCCCGAAGAGCGTGATACGATAAACAGGAAGCCTGTCTGCGCAATCTTGTGCGGTAGCAGGACAGCAGAGATACGTGCCAACCTGCCGGTAATGATACGTGCGGCAGAAGAGGTGGAGGGCGGATGCCATATTATTATAGCCGGAGCACCCGGACAAAAAGAGGATCTGTACGCTTCTATTCCCGAAGCAAAAGGGTATCCTGTTCTGTTCGGACACACTTTCGATATTCTCTCCCGCTCTCATGTCGCCATGGTTACCTCCGGCACGGCAACACTTGAAACCTGTCTGCTTGGCACGCCTCAAGTGGTCTGTTATGCGCATGGAGCAGGCTATCTTGCCAACTTCGTATTCAAAAGATTCTTCTCGGTTCCTTTTATTTCACTCGTAAATCTTATAGCGGATCGCCCTGTAGTACAAGAGCTTTTCGGAGGCAAGTTCACGGTAAAAAGGGTCAAAGAGGAGATCGAAAAGATATTGAAGAACAAGAACTATATGCACGCCATGCTGACCGGATACGAAAACGTGTCCGAAAAATTAGGCGAGAGCGATGCCTCCGAAAGAGCTGCAGAAGAGATTTGCAAAAGAGACTGAGTGAAGAATAAATTGAAAAAATATTGCTCAAACGCTTGCGAGATTAAAATATCCTCTCTATCTTTGCACTCACGAAAGAAGAACATCTAAGTGCGATTCTAAAATGCGGCTGTGGTGTAATTGGTAGCCACGCTAGACTTAGGATCTAGTGTCGAGAGACGTGGGGGTTCGAGTCCCTTCAGCCGCACGAAAGATGAAAAATGAAAGCCTGTAAGAGCAATGCTTTTACAGGCTTTTCTGTTTGATAGTTCGCCTATCTTCGTTATCTTTGTTTTCTGTAACGACCTATCTTAAAGTAAAAAGAGAGGTTGTGTGTAGTCCAAAAGGACAGAAGAGTCGGAAAGACTGCACTAACATATAGAACTTGAAATCTAAATAATCACACTAATAAAGCGTATGGATAAGTTATCTACGACCTTTGCAGGACTTCAATTATCTTCCCCCATTATAGTCTCCAGCTCCGGACTTACCTCTAAAAGTCATAATCTGCTTCGCTACGAACAAGCAGGAGCAGGTGCTCTGGTACTAAAGTCTCTCTTTGAAGAGCAGATAGATAGCGATATAGAACACTTGTATGGAGGAGCAGACTCTCCGGAAGCCATGGATTATCTTATGACTTATGTCAGAGATAACGCCCTGGAAAACCATCTGACTCTACTTCGAGAAGCCAAGCAGGTGCTTTCCATTCCGGTCATCGCGAGTATCAACTGCTTCAAAAAAGACTCATGGATATCTTTTGCCAAAGAGATCGAAGCTGCCGGAGCAGATGCCATAGAGCTAAACTACATGAGCATAGATACCTCTTTCTCTTCTCCTTACGGTGCTATGGAGACAGAGTGTATAGAGATGGTAGATGCACTATGCAAGCAGACCAAGCTCCCTGTAATCGTGAAACTGCCGAAGTACTTCTCCAACATTGTTCGTCTTGTACACGACCTTAAAAAGGTTGGAGCCGCCGGCGTTGTCCTCTTCAATCGCAGCTATGCCATGGATATAGAGGTCGAAAGCATGAGAGTAAAGTCAGGAAACATCTTCACTCGTCCTGAAGATATAGAAGATCCTCTGCGTTACACGGCATTGGTACACGGCGCCATACCGGACATGGATGTAGCTCTCTCTTCCGGAGCACACGATACTCAAGGTGTTTTGAAAGGTCTTCTTGCAGGAGCTTCTGCGGTACAGATGTGTAGCAGTATCTACAGAGATGGAGAGGGATTGATCACTCATGTACTGGGTGAACTGATACGATGGATGGATAGACACAAATACTATAACATCAAAGAGTTTATGGGACATCTTTCCGCTAAGGATGATGAGTTGTCTGCAATGTATCTTCGTACACAGTTCATGAAGTACTACTCCAACCATAAACCGAACTAATCAGGTTCGGACACCTCATTGATCTTTATGATAGATCCTTTTGAGAATATCATAGGGCAGGAGAAGAGTGTCGCCTATTTGAAGCAAAACATTGCTTCCGGCACTCTTCCTCATGCCCTTCTTTTTTATGACAGGGATGGAGGAGAAGGACTTCCCCTCGCTCTTGCCACCGCAAAGGTTTTGCTCGCACGTGGACGAAGCGAAGAAGAAAAAAGCACAATATACAAGAGAGTAGATACTCTTTCTCATCCTGACCTGTTACCGCTCTATCCTATTGTAAAGAAGGATAAACTTGAAACGTCCGAAGACTATCTCCCTCTCTTTCGAGAGCAACTCTCAAAGGAGCCACGCCTTACCTATAAAGAGTGGGGCGATGCCCTTTCGCTTCAAAATACCCAACTCTCCATATCCGTTAAAGAGGCGGAGTATATCGAAGAGAAACTATCCTATCGTCCTTATGAAGCAGACTATCGGGTAGTCCTCTGTTGGCTTCCTGAGAAGATGAATATTTCGTGCGCCAACAAACTCCTAAAATTACTGGAAGAACCTCCAAAAGGAGTACAGTTTCTTTTTGTTGCAACAGCTCCCGAACTGCTCTTACCTACTATTATCAGCAGAGTGCAACGCATTCCGGTGCATCCCATAATGCCCGAAACAATGTCTCAATGGCTTGTGAAAAATTATGGTATTGCGGAAGAGATCGGAAAGCGTATAGCTCACCTATCTTCCGGCAGTATTGTCTTGGCTAAAATGCTCTTGGAAAGTGGAGAAAAGACAACGGAAGAAGCTCTTAGAGCTTACAAGATACTTACCCTATCCATGCGAGGAAATGCCAAAGAGATGAAGCAGGAAAGTGAAGAACTGCATACGGAAAGTAGAGAATATCTCACGGCTCTCTGCAAAGAGTTGGCAGATGCCGTGCGAGAGGCATTTATATGCGGTTTAACTTCTGCCGAGCAAGATCAGGAGGCTCTTCTATATTCCAGAAAAGATAATATTAGGATAGTACGCCAGCTCTCCTCCGTGATTTCGGAAAGGAATGTGGAACAGATTTCCGATGCCATAGATACGGCACGAAAAGAGCTGATGCAGAATGTCAGCGCAAAGATGGTTTTCTTTGATTTGATGCTACAACTGTTCAAATCTTTCTCTGCAAGAGCATGAAACAGACAGCTTCTTACCAAAAAGATATTCTGGGAGAAAAGTTTGAACAGCTCCAAACAACTCAACCGGAAGACTATGAGGGAAAAGTCGTCTGCACGTTAGTCCGAAGAAAGACAAACGCCTCCTCTCAAAAAGCTGTGTTGTACATCCATGGCTTCAACGACTATTTCTTCCAAACCGAGATGGCAGAGCGATTTTGCTCTAAGGGATACCACTTTTATGCGATAGACCTCCGAAAATATGGTCGCTCCTGGATGCCTCACCAGCTATTCAACAATGTCCGCGATCTTAAAGAGTATGATGAGGATATACAGTGGGCATTGGAGCAGATCCGAAGCGAGGGCAATAAAAAAGTGCTATTGTGCGGGCACTCCACCGGAGGGCTACTTGTAACCTATTATGCTCTTCGCTATCCGGATAGCGATCTGTTTCATGCTCTATTCTGCAACAGCCCGTTTTATGGCTTTCAGATAAGTGCTTTGGCTCAAAAAGTACTACCGGTGGTCTGTAAAATCGGCAACCGATATCCGGAGCTACCATTACCCGTTGTTCCTTTTACCGACTTTTATGGAAAAGCTCTGCACATATCGGAGCATGGAGAGTGGAAATATGATCTCAGACTTAAGCCTCACGTTCCGAGTGATACCAAGCTGGCTTTTGTATCGGCAGTGGAACAGGCACATCGCTATCTGGATGAACATACGGAGATAAAAGTCCCTATGCTGGTAATGTGTTCGGATAAATCTTTCACTCCGGTACAATGGGATAGTCGAATAATGACCTCCGATATTATCCTGAACGTAGAACACATTCGGGCTTATACCAAGCGACTAAGCGGAGACATCACTTTCTCCCCCATTGCTAATGCCATACATGACTTGGTATTGTCTCCAAAAGAGGTCAGAGAGGAGATATACCAAAAGCTCTTCAAATGGTGCGAGCGTGTAATGCCAATATGAAAACCTGGAGCCTTCAAACTCTCTTTACAAGATAGAAAAGGTGTCTCTTCAAACTCTTTCGAGTTCTAAGGGACACCTTTTTCTATATCAACAATCAGTACAGCTACCTGTTATTGCACTTCAAAGAAATAAGTAATGTTGGAATAAAGTCCTTTTGCTCCATCCTTTGCAGCAGACTCTTCCGGGGTATAAGTCTTACGTATCACCTCGTTGAGCAGATATCGTCCTTTCCACAAAGGCAACATCTCAAGCATGCCTTCATTAAGTCTATAATAGTTTTTCCTCCAACCATTGTCTGCCAAGATATTCAGAGCAATTCTTTTGGGTACTTCATTGTTCTTGAAAACAGGGAACTTGAAGACTTGAGAGCCATTCTGTTCAGAACGTGTAGGAGGAAGAAGAGAAAGTCCATTCTCGAAAGGACTCTTTTCCATAGGGGATGCTTTAGGATTTCCCACCTTTATCCAGAAAACAGAGAGGTAGTGCAGCTCCGATCCTTGCCACTTTGTAGGAGAGAAACAGTCGTAGTGTACTCTGTACCAACCCTCTTCAGTAGGAGTAAAAGATGCGGAATAGCAGATTTCTTCCGCCTCTGCCTTCAGATCTATAACAGCTCCGGAAGGAGTGGTAACTTTAAACTCTCCGCTCCACAGTCCCTTCAACCAATCCTTTGTCGGGGTTTTATCACTCATGGAAAACTCTCCGAAGAAAAGCTCCACCTTGTGCGCTTCTCCGACAACACCTGTCGTTTTGGACTCCAACCACATGGTGTGTGCACTCGCTACCGGAGCAATCATAAATAGAAGAAGGGGAAGAAAAATCCTGCTTAAATGTTTGTTCATAATGTTGTCTGTTGTTTGTTCTTATGTTTTTGGTAATATTTCCGTTTTATTTGTGCAAATATCATCAATAGTAAAGAGTATCCCAATACCAATCTATGGGTAATTTTTCCGCTGTTTCCACTGAAACATTACCATTCTTCAAGAAAGAAGAAAAAAGGCTTTTGAGTAGCAGGTCTTCGGTATCCCTTTCTTTTGTAAGGGTGCTATATTTTTCGTATCTTGCGAGACATTTTTGAGATCCCATTTACCCCATAAAGAGCGGATCTTGTACTTGTAAAATTGGAACAAATCACATATAACCTAATACATAATATGGATGCCAAAATTTTTACGTTAGAGGCTTCTCTGCCTCAATATCCGACTTTTGAAAAAGGCATTCGTCGAGCTCCGGACCGTGGTTACCGCCTGACTCCTGCTCAGACGAGAGTGGCACTTCAAAATGCTTTAAGATATATTCCCGTAGAACTTCATGAAAAACTTGCTCCGGAATTTCTGGAAGAGTTGAAGACCAGAGGTAAAATTTATGGATATCGTTTCCGTCCACAGGGAGATCTGAAAGCAAAATCTGTAGATGAGTATAAAGGAAAATGCTTGGAAGGGAAGGCTTTCCAAGTGATGATAGATAATAATCTCTGTTTTGATGTTGCGCTGTATCCATACGAACTTGTTACCTACGGAGAGACAGGACAAGTCTGCCAAAACTGGATGCAGTACCGCCTCATCATGAAATATCTTGAGGAACTCACCCAAGACCAAACACTGGTCATCGAGAGTGGGCATCCTCTTGGATTGTTTGCATCCAAGCCGGATGCTCCGCGTGTAATCATTACCAACTCGATGATGATCGGATTGTTCGATAACATCAAAGATTGGGAAATTGCAGCACAAATGGGTGTGGCAAACTACGGACAGATGACAGCCGGAGGATGGATGTATATAGGTCCTCAAGGTATTGTACATGGTACCTTCAACACACTTTTGAATGCAGGTCGCCAACGTCTCAACATCCCGACAGGAGGCAATCTTGCAGGAAAACTCTTTATCTCTTCCGGATTGGGAGGCATGAGTGGAGCTCAACCGAAAGCTGCTGACATTGCAGGAGCAGTATCCATCACGGCAGAAGTGGACTATTCACGTATCATTACACGCCACTCTCAAGGATGGGTTAAATATATTGCTCACTCCATACAAGAAGCATTTGAGATCGCACGAAAGGGCATCGAAAGCAAAGAGCCTACCTCTATTGCGTTCCATGGAAATATCGTAGATCTGTTGGAGTATGCTCTTAAAGAGAACATACATATAGATCTGCTTTCCGACCAAACCAGCTGTCATGCCGTGTATGAAGGAGGATATTGCCCGGTGGAACTCTCTTTTGAAGAGCGCACAAAACTTCTAAAAGAAGATCGGGATGCCTTTGCCGCTGCGGTGGATAGAAGCCTAAGACGCCACTATGAAGTGATCAAAGGATTGGTGGCAAAGGGCACATACTTCTTCGACTATGGTAATGCGTTCATGAAAGCAATCTACGACAGCGGAGTGCAAGAGATCTCCAAAAACGGCATTGACGATAAAGACGGCTTTATATGGCCAAGCTATGTTGAAGATATAATGGGTCCGGAGCTGTTCGACTATGGTTATGGCCCGTTCCGTTGGGTATGTCTGTCCGGAAAAGAAGAAGATCTTCGTGCAACAGACCACGCTGCCATGGAGTGTATAAATCCGGATCGCAGAGAGCAAGACCGAGACAACTATATTTGGATACGAGATGCAGAAAAGAATGCTCTTGTAGTTGGGACAAAGGCTCGTATCCTCTATCAGGATGCGGTAGGCAGACAGCAGATAGCTTTACGCTTCAATCAGATGGTGCGTGAAGGCAAAGTCGGTCCTATCATGTTGGGACGAGATCACCACGATACTGCCGGAACAGACTCTCCTTTCCGTGAGACATCGAACATCAAAGATGGTTCAAACGTGATGGCAGACATGGCAGTGCAGTGCTTTGCAGGGAATGCAGCTCGTGGTATGAGCCTTATCGCTCTTCACAATGGTGGTGGCGTTGGTATCGGTAAAAGTATCAACGGCGGATTTGGTATGGTCTTGGACGGTTCCGAACGTGTCGACACCATTCTCCGCACAGCAATGTTGTGGGACGTTATGGGCGGTGTAGCCAGACGTTCATGGGCTCGAAACGAGAATGCCATGAATACCTCCGAAGAGTTCAACCGCACACATGCCGGAGAGGGATACCATATCACCATTCCTTATCTTGTTGATGATACTCTCCTCGACAATCTTCTGAAATAAAACCTATAAAACTAAATACAAACAATTTTCACATTCAACCACAATTTAAGATGGCAACTGTAAAAAGACTTATGGAGTGCGTGCCTAACTTCAGTGAAGGTCGCAACAAAGAGATTATAGAAAAGATTGTTCAACCATTCCGTGCTACGGATGGTGTCAGACTTCTTGATTATAGCAGCGATGAGGATCACAATCGCACGGTAGTTACCGTTGTTGGAGATCCCGAACCTCTAAAAGCTGCTGTTTTGGAAGCAATTGGGATAGCTCAACAACATATAGACCTTACAAAACATGAAGGACAACACCCTCGTATGGGTGCTGTGGATGTTGTGCCGTTCATTCCTATCAAAAATGTCACCGTGGACGATGCCATAGCTCTATCCAAAGAGGTAGGAGCGGAAATAGCAAGCCGCTACAACATCCCTGTATTCCTTTATGAAAAGTCTGCCTCTGCACCTCATAGAGAAAACCTTGCAGCTATCCGTAAGGGCGAGTTTGAAGGAATGGCAGAAAAGATCAAACAAGAAGAGTGGAAGCCTGACTTTGGTCCGGCAGAACGTCACCCAACCAGCGGAACAGTAGCCGTAGGTGCACGTATGCCTCTTGTTGCGTACAATGTAAACCTCAACACTTCCGATCTTGAGATTGCATCTGCCATCGCAAAGAAGGTTCGCTTCATCGGCGGGGGGCTTCGTTTCTGTAAGGCAATGGGTGTAGAGCTCACAGAAAGAGGCATCACTCAAGTCTCCATGAACCTCACCGACTACACAAAGACTGCCGTTTACCGTGCACACGAAATGGTACGCATGGAAGCTCGCAGATATGGTGTGGAGATCGTAGGTGCTGAGATTGTAGGTCTTGTACCTATGGCTGCTCTTATAGATGTGGCAGAGTACTATCTTGGTCTTGAGCAGTTCTCTATCGACCAGATATTGGAAAACAAAATAATGGAATAAACGATGAAACCCATCGGCAATATTTTTATCAAGAACATTGCTCAGATTGTAACCTGCGAGGGAAACAAGGCAAAGCGAGGAGCGCAAGAGATGAATGCCATCGGTGTCATCGAAGGTCCTGCTGCCATCATAGCTCGCGACGGCATCGTAACATACGTTGGCAGCATGGCGGGTGTCTCCGAAGAGGAGACCCGTGGCTGTCATGAAGTAGATGCTTCGGGGTGTTGCATCCTTCCCGGATTTGTCGATAGCCATACCCATCTTGTCTTTGGTGGGTATAGAGAAGACGAGTTTCAGTGGAGACTTGCAGGAGACAGCTATATGAGTATCATGGAGCGCGGTGGTGGTATTGCCAGCACTATGCGAGCCACTCGCAATGCGACCATTGAAGAGCTTACCGCTTCCGGCAGATCGCATCTCGATGCCATGCTCAGACAAGGTGTTACCACTGTAGAAGCCAAGAGCGGCTACGGTATGGACCTGGAGACAGAGATCCGTCAGCTTGAAGCCGTAGCAGAGTTGGAGCGTACACATCCTATATCTCTCTACTCCACATTCATGGGAGCACACGATACTCCCCCTGAATACAAAGGAAAAGAGATGGAGTTTATCCACTTCCTGCTCGACAAGGTCATGCCTGTGGTAAAAGAACGCAACCTTGCAGAGTGTTGCGACATCTTCACAGAAAAAGGAGTATTCGATCACGAACAGACGCGTGTACTGCTCAATGGAGCCAAGAAGATGGGCTTTGCGGTAAAGATGCACGCCGATGAGATTGTACCTTTTGGAGGAGCGGAAGTTGCTGCAGAGCTGGGATGCTTGTCGGCAGACCACCTGCTTCAAATCTCGGATAAAGGTATTGCCGCAATGGCAGACAGCAACACCGTAGCCACCGTACTGCCTTGTACGGCATTCTCCTTGAAAGCAGAGTATGCACCAGCCCGCAAGATGATAGATGCCGGCTGTGCTGTGGCAATGGCTTCAGACCTCAATCCGGGCAGCTGTTTCTCCTCTTCCGTTCCTCTTATGATCGCTCTTGCCACCATATACATGAATATGACAGTAGAGGAAGCCATTACCGCTCTTACCATCAATGGTGCTGCGGCAATAGGTCGTGCCGATCAAGTGGGCAGTATTCAGGTAGGCAAGCAAGCCGACATGGCTATCATCCGCTTCCCCTCATACAAGTTCCTCTCCTACCACTTCGGTATGAATCTGGTACGAGACACCATCAAGAGTGGTGTTCGTTACCCTGTAATCTGATTTCTATACAAAACTCAAACTAATTTATTCCCCTAAGACAATGCTTAAAGACTTAAACATACAAGAATTTATACTTGAAACCGCAGGTTCGGAACCTGTACCCGGAGGTGGCAGTATCTCTGCTCTGAATGGTGCCATAGCAGGTGCACTCGCTCAGATGGTTGCCAATCTCACCATTGGCAAGAAGCGTTATGTGGATGTAGAAGAGGAGATGAAAGAGTTGGCTGTCAAGGCTGAAGCTCTTCGCCAAGAACTCATTGCAGACATCGACAGAGACAGCGACGCTTACCGCTTGGTATTTGAAGCATTCAAGCTTCCTAAGGAAACAGACGAAGAGAAAGCCTATCGTACCGAACAGATACAGGAGCGTACCAAACTTGCAGCCAATATCCCGATGGCGGTGGCAAGACGTGCATACGAACTGCTAACCCTCGCCGAGACTGTCGTGGCAAAGGGTAACAACAATGCGATTACCGATGGTTGTGTGGCAATGATGTGTGCTCGTACCGCAGTCTTGGGCGCACTCCTCAATGTTCGTATCAACCTCACCTCTATCACCGATCAGGAGTTTGTGCGTACTTTAGCAGAAGAAGCAGATCGCTTGGAAGCCGATGCCATCGCAAGAGAGAAGGTCATCTTCGAGAAAACAAAGGTATCTCTACAATAATAGAGATACAGACAACCCCATTTGTTATGGAAAGAAAGATTATTGTAGGCGGTGCAGACCTTACCATCGAGCAGTTGGAGGAGTTCATCCTCTACCCTCATGTGGTGGAGTTGGCACCGGAAGCCATTCAGAAGATAGAGCATTGTCGGGAGTATCTCGACCGAAAGGTTGCCACTTCAGACCGTCCGTTGTATGGTATCACTACCGGATTTGGCTCTCTTTGTAACAGAAGCATCTCTTCCGAAGACCTTACCACGCTGCAAGAAAACCTCATCAAGAGCCACGCCTGCAGTACAGGGAAAGAGGTCAAAAAAGAGATCGTCCGCCTGATGATGCTTCTTAAAGCACACGCACTATCCTTCGGGCATAGTGGCGTGCAGCTTTGTACGGTAGAGTGGATCGTGGAGATGCTCAACAAAGACATCACTCCGGTCGTATTCGACAGAGGTTCTCTCGGCGCATCCGGCGACCTCGCTCCCCTTGCCAACCTCTTCTTGCCGATGATCGGATACGGAGAAGTGTTCTACAAAGGCGCAAGAGTACCGGCGAAAGAAGCACTGGCAGAGGCAGGTATCGCCCTTGTTACGCTCAAAAGTAAGGAAGGACTCGCCCTGCTCAATGGTACGCAGTTCATGTCTTCCCATGGAGTCTATGCCCTCATACAGGCAAAAAAGATTCTCACCATGGCTACCGGTATAGCGGCTCTATCTCTTGAAGGATTCAACGGACTGGATGCTCCTTTCACGGAAGAGCTGCACACCATCCGCAACCATAAGGGACAAGTGGAGATCGCACGCCACATGAGAAAGATTCTCGAAGGCAGCACTCACATCCGTGAGCCGAAACCATACGTGCAAGATCCGTACTCTTTCCGCTGTATTCCTCAAGTACACGGAGCATCATACGATGCCATCGCACACGTTCGCCGTGTTGTGGAAGAGGAGATCAATGGCGTAACGGACAACCCGACCATATTCCCCGATCAGGATATGATCCTTTCGGGAGGCAACTTCCATGGTCAGCCGTTGGCTATCGTATACGACTTCCTTGCTCTTGCACTTGCCGAGCTGGGAAATATCTCCGAACGCCGTGTGGCTCAACTCATCTTCGGTCTGCGCGATCTGCCCGAATTTCTTGTGGCAAAGCCGGGGCTCAACTCCGGTTTCATGATTCCTCAATACGCCGCAGCCTCTATGGTGAGTCAGAACAAGATGTACTGCTTCAACGCTGCATCCGACTCCATCGTCAGCTCGAACAATCAAGAAGATCACGTCTCCATGGGTGCCAATGCAGCCACAAAGCTTCTACCGCTCATAGACAACCTCTATCGCATCTTCGGTATAGAGCTTATGAATGCGGCACAAGCCTTTGAGTTCCGCCGTCCGGCTACTACTTCCCCTGTTCTCGAAGCTCTTCTCAAAGAGTTCCGTACCGTAGTACCGAGAGTGGAAGATGACGTTGTGATGTACCAACAGATAGAAGATGCTTATCGCTTCGTTCAGACCTATCCCTTCATCGCAATGTAATTTCGCATTCAGATATACCGACTTTCATACTTCAGCGTCCGCATCTTTCGAGATTGCGGACGCTGTTTTTATTATCCGTTTTGCTATCACAAACTTATCCATTAAAACAGTCTTAACTTCTCTTATTATTTACTACCTTTAGCTCTACATTTTATTACAACGTTATCTTCCCCTTTATATCTCAATATGGATAGAACATACAAACCGGACTCAATCCTTGAACTTGAAAAAGAGTATGGCATTACGCTTGAAAACATGACCGGTCTTAGGGTTAATCAAAAACAGAACAGATACTTTCAACTAAATGAAAAGGAAGAAGTTATATCTCTATGTGTCAGAGGAGAGAAAACAAAAGAGATTAAAAAGATGGATTTATTTCCGTCTTTAATGATTTTAGATCTTTCTTATAATCAGATTGGTACTCTTGAAGGGCTCGCTAAACTTGTGAACCTAGAATACTTGTATCTTTCTTACAATCATATTAGCACTCTTGAAAATCTCTCTAAGCTTGTAAGCTTAAAATCCCTAGACCTTTCTAACAATCAAATTAGTACTCTTCAAGGGCTTGCTAACCTTTCTAACCTTGAGAACTTAAAAACCCTATCCCTTTCTAACAATCAGATTANAGACCTTTCTAACAATCAAATTAGTACTCTTCAAGGGCTTGCTAACCTTTCTAACCTTGAGAACTTAAAAACCCTATCCCTTTCTAACAATCAGATTAATACTCTTGAAGGGCTTGCTAACCTTTCTAACCTTGTGAACTTAAAAAACCTATCCCTTTCTAGCAATCAGATTAGTAATCTTGATGGGCTCGCTAAGCTTGTAAACTTAGAAACTCTATCCCTTTCTAGCAATCAGATTAGTAATCTTGATGGGCTCGCTAAGCTTGTAAACTTAGAAACCCTATGGCTTAATAACAATCAGATTAGTAATCTTGATGGGCTTGCTAAGCTTGTAAACTTAAAAATGCTAGACCTTGATAACAATCAGATTAGTAATCTTGATGGGCTCGCTAAGCTTGTAAGCTTAAAATACCTAGACCTTTCTAACAATCAAATTAGTACTCTTCAAGGGCTTGCTAACCTTTCTAACCTTGAGAACTTAAAAACCCTATCCCTTTCTAACAATCAGATTANAGACCTTTCTAACAATCAAATTAGTACTCTTCAAGGGCTTGCTAACCTTTCTAACCTTGAGAACTTAAAAACCCTATCCCTTTCTAACAATCAGATTAGTAATCTTGATGAGCTTGCTAAGCTTGTAAACTTAGAAACCCTACGGCTTGATAACAATCAGATTAGTAATCTTGATGGGCTTGCTAAGCTTCAGAATTTAAATACGCTCAATATATCAAATAATAAGATAAGTGAGATTCCAGAATCTCTAGAAAAAATATTGATCCGGTTATCAAATCTTCGTATAGATGGGAATAGATTCTTGTATGATCGGGATATTATCTTAGATCCATATGGTAATCATAGTAATCATAGAGATGATATACTTAATTTGCTTGAAGAAGAAAGAGAAGAAAAAGAGGAATTCAAGTACCCATATAAAGTAATGTTGCTTGGAAATCATGGAGCGGGGAAGAGCACTTTTTTGAACTATTATGATCAGGAATATACACCAAATGGCAGTACTCATATTTTACAGATATTCAAATCCGAGAAGGAGGAGTTCCCCAAGATAAATTTTTATGACTTTGGAGGGCAAGACTATTACCATGGTATCTATCAAGTCTTCTTTTCCAATAATGCTCTAAATATGCTTTTTTGGTGTGATAAGACAGATCGAAACAAAAAAGAAAAAGATAGTGAAGGTATCAATATTCTGAACTTTAACAGAGCCTATTGGCTTTCTCAAATTCGATATGCCTCTCAGAGAAAAGAACTGTATCAGTCCAAAGTAGAAGAAGATACTTTTGTCATACAAACCCATGCAGATAATTCCAAGCAAAGAACAATAGAAAAAACAACGTCTCAAGTAATAGAACAGTTTTTTGTCTCTTTACCGGATACTAAGGAGAATAAAGACCTTAAAAGAGAAATAAGAGAATGGGAAGAAGGATATGACTATGCTCTTCGCTACTTGGAGTTTAGACTAAAAAGTGAAATAGGGAAAAGAGATACACAGAAACAGCATCCTGAAAGTCAAATAAAGTTGTATAAGAAAATACAAGATCTTCAAAAAGAAACTGAATATGATTGTAGAGAAATAAGAGAGCTCTTTCCTAATTATAAAGAGAGTCTCTTAAAAGCAAAACTTTACCAACTCTATAGAAAAGGAGAAATCCTTTATTACAGAGGGGATAGAGAACTTGAAGGTGTGGTGTGGCTAAACCCCACAAAAACAGTAAAACATATCCACTCCGTTCTCAGTAAGGATAGTATGAAGCAGATGAAAGGAATAGTGCCTAGAGCTGATATAAAAAAGGCTTTTGGGAAAGATCTTCTTTTGCTTCGCCTGCTTGAGATTGAAAAAGTGATTTTTTTCGACCGAAAGAAAGGAGTATATATTATCCCCGGTTATCTTCCTCTTGCTGAAGAGGACAAAGCATACAGCTGGCTTACTATTGGGTTCCTTGCTCCGAACTTTACACTTAAGTTTGAAAACTTTATTCCGTTTGGGCTTATCAATCAACTGATCTGCTACTATGGAAGTGGAGAAAATGAGCTAAAAAGATACTGGAGAGATCAACTCATCTTTACTCTAAGGGGAGAGTATATGGTTTGGATTGCTTTAGACTTTGAAAAACTTAAGATAGAGGTTTACATCAATCCTCTTCCTAAAGGAGAACAGACAAGAGTTGCAGAAATAGAAGAGGAGATTTTCTTGGATCTCTTCTGCTTCTATTGGGATAAAAGACCTTTACAAAAAGGCATAGAGTTCGAGACTCTCATATTTCCTCAAAGAGAACGAGAGCCTGAAAACAAGGAACAAAGAGATTTAAAAATTAGAAATAGAATAAAGCAGGAATTGAAATTAGAGCGCCAGAAAAATCCTATCCCCGATCTTTATATCTCTTGTTATGATCCCAAACTCAAGCCGGAAGGACAACTTTATGTTAAGTTTCAAAAGTTGGATGATCCGGAACAAACCAAGAGTACGATAACTGCATATCCTCTTACACAAGAAGGAGAAATAAATCGGGAAAAGGAGCTAAGAGTATCTACTAAAAGGTATAAACACTTCTCTATAAACCCGGATCTTAGGAGCGTTAAACGGATATTTATATCTTACTCTAAAAGTGATATTGATGACCTAAATGAGCTAAATAAGTTTTTGACCGATATGATAAGAGAGGAAAAAATAGAGGTGTACTATGACAAAACTACTACTCCGGGAGATCTTATACATGAAGTGATCAAAGAAAAAATCATAGAAGCAGACTATGTGATAGCCCTTGTGAGCCAGAATTATATCTCAACAGATTATATTAGAGATGTAGAACTTCCTCTTATAAAAGAGCATAATAAGCCTCTTATCCCTATCATCATAAAGCCCTGCACATGGACAATGAATGATATATCCAAGCATTATGCTGTACTCAAAGGGGCTGAAATAAGCTTTCCGGATTGGAATAAAGGCAGTAATCCCGACAACTACAATGCTTGCAGAAGTGAGAATTGGAGAAAAGCGGTAGAAGAACTAAACGAAAAGATATTCACCAACAAATACAACTAAAATGGGACGAGAAGAATACAAGAGACAACACTTGGAATTTATCCAAGGAGCGATCAACAGAATGGCAAGCAACTCTTTTCAGATAAAGGGTTTTACCGTTGCGGTAGTAGCCATCTTAGGATCTTTATATACAGCCAACAGGGAGTATTTCTGCATCCTTTCTGCCTTGCTTGCCACCATATTGTTTGCCCTGATAGATGCCTATTATCTACAATTGGAGAGAAAATACAGACAACTATACGATGAAAGCGTAGAGATGATGGATAACGACTCCCTCTCCTTAAAGGAGATCTACAACATGGATGTAAGCGAAATAAAAAAGTCTTACTGCAAAGCTCTGTTTTCCAGAAGCCTTTGCGTGCCTTATCTTCCGATATTGCTCCTTATTCTCATAGGTTGCTTGGCAAGCTGTCATTGTCTGTAAGGAGAGAGCACAAACAGCCATCCGCTTTTTGCCGCTCTCTTTGGTGAAAAAGAGGAGAGCGGATAGCGCAAAATAGAGGGGTTTATCTTGCCGAAACAGAGGGGTAAGATAAGCCTCTTTTGCCGTGAACTTTTATATAAAAATGGAAGCCCAAAAATCGGTAGAAATGAGGTCGGATTTGAAGCGAAATTGGGAAGAGAGTTTGGAGGAAAGCCGGTAAGAGATTTATAATAAGAGAGATACAAAAGAACGCGAATTTGGGAAAAATTTTTTCTCAGTCCGTTTCATGGGGCTTTTTCGCATTAATTGGTGTGAATTTTAACACCCGCACATGCAAACAAATCTTAATGCAATTTTGTGCCTCAAAACGGCAAAAAAGGGTCAAAAAGCCTAAAACGCTATCTATCAACACCATAAGCAGAATTTCTAAACACGTTAATCGAATCCGGTAAACGTATTAAATGAAATCGGTAAACGTGTTCATTGAAAAATTAAACACGTTAAGCCGAAAGAATATGCTCGTTTACCATTTTGGGTGAACCTGTATCAAAAATCGTGTTAATAAAACCGCCCGAATTTAACAGTTCGGTCGTGCTCTGAAAATGACCCCTCCGATCAAAATAGAGAGACCGAAAAAAGTGAGCATTTTTCGGTATGGAATATATAAAAACAGCCCTCCGGAGAGGGCTGTTTGGGGTGTAAAATTTCAGGGTTTATTGTTGCTCTTCCGAAGCAGAATTTCAAGAAGAGATTTTTGCATAGCTTCTCATCCACTGCGCTGCTTTTGAGCTTCGGACTTGCCCCCGTACCTGAGACGCTTTTCTCGTCCGCACTCCCTGCACTTTGCCTCTGAAACTCTCTGCAAAATCTCTTTAAGCAAAGTAGTTTTGCCACAACGATCCCTTTTCCAAAGGTCTTGAGAAGATTTCGGACACCGGATGACGGAAGCCATAAACAGCAGAGGCGACACCCGAAGATAGGATGCCGCCTCTGCCGTCTGTATGTAAGGCTCTGTGAGATTAGAGACCTTTGGCTCTTAGAAGAGCTTTAGAGTCCGGAGCTTCGAGTCCGGTAAGCTCTGTGAACTGCTTTTCCAAATCTTTGGTATTGCCAATAGAGACGATCAAGTCTCTGTACTTTTGTCCCAATTCTCTGCTAAGACCACCGTTTGCCGAGAAGAGGTCTCCGGTATTCACCGCCAACACTTCCGACCAGAGGTAAGAGTAGTATCCTGCTGCATATCCGCCGCCAAAGACATGACGGAAGTAGAGTGAGTGATAGCGTGGAGGCACTTGCTTGTTGTAGAGTTTAAGATTTGACAAGATCTCATCTTCTTTCTCCTTGATAGAGGTTATCTTTTCGGCACTTTCCGATGAAAGGATATGCCATCCCATGTCTACCAACACGGCACTCATGTTCTCTCCGAGAGAGTATGCGGAGTGGAAGTTTTCGGATTCTCTTACTTTCTTCTTAAGTTCGGCAGGCATCGGCTCACCGGTAGCGTAGTGTTTCGCAAAGTTGTCGAAGACAGCATCCACGGTGATGAAGTATTCGTTGAACTGAGAAGGGTATTCCACGAAGTCTCTGCTCACGGCTGTTCCAGAAAGTGTATTGTATTTACAGTTGGAGAGCATACCGTGTATGGCGTGTCCGAACTCGTGGAACATGGTTTCTACATCGTCTATGGAGAGAAGAGCCGGCTGTCCTTCGGCAGGTTTTGCATAGTTGCAAACATTGTAGATGATAGGCAGCTGACCGAAGTATGAACTCTGTTTTGCGAAAGCGTCCATCCATGCACCGCCTCTCTTAGAGTCTCTGCGGAAGAAGTCTGTATAGAATATCGCAAGGAGAGTACCGTCTGCATCCTTCACGTTGTACACCTTTACATCGGGATGATAAACCGGAAGGTCGTTGCGCTCCTCAAATGTAATGCCGAAGATTGCGTTTGCAGCGTAGAAAACACCATTGTTCAATACGTTGTTAAGCTCGAAATACTGCATCACTTCAGCCTCATCGAAGGCAAACTTTTCTCTCTTCATCTTGGCAGAGAAGTAGAATCTGTCGTATGGTTCAAGAGAGAAGTCGGCCCCTTCGGTCTTACGAGCGTAGGCTTCGATCTCGGCAGTCTCTGCGTTGATCTTAGGGATGTAAGGAATGATAAGGTCTTGGAAGAATGTGTAGACGTTTTGAGGCTCTTTTGCCATAGCGTCCTGCAATCTCCAGTCTGCAAATGTTCTGAAGCCTAAAAGCTCTGCTTTCTTGGCACGAAGACGGATGATCTCAAGGGCGATAGGCTCTGTGTTGAAGCCGCTATCGGGAGATGTTCTGGAGACAGAGGCTTCAAACAGTTTTCTGCGCACCTCTCTGTTGTCCAACGAAGCGAGAAGAGGTTGTTGTGTAGTATTGGAAACCACGAGGAAATATTTCTCTTTCCCTCCTGCTGCTTGTGCATCCGCTTCGGCTTGTTTGAGTTGGGCATCGGAAAGACCCGACAGCTCTTCTGCTGTGGCAACCCATACACCTGCGGCGTTGGTACCTTTCGTTACTTTCGACTCGAACTCTTGTTGGAGCGATGCAAGGCGGGTGTTAATCTTTTCCAACTCTGCCTTCTTGTCTGCTTCAAGGGCTGCACCTTCGCGCACGAAGCCGTCGTAGATCTCTTTCAGGAGCTTCTTGTCTTCTCCCTCCAAAGTTTCGTAAGAGTTTTCATACACGACACGGATGCGCTCGAAAAGCTTGTCGTTGAGGCTGATAAAGTTTTGATGCTCTGCAAGAAGAGGAGTTACCTCCTGCTCTATTGCCAAAATGCTGTCCGAGCTGTTGGCGTTGGCAAGAGCGAAGAAGACGTTGGATGTGCGGCGCAGCACCGCTCCGGAACGCTCGTATGCAAGGATGGTGTTCTCGAAAGAGGGAGCTTCGCTGCTGTTGACGATGCTTTCGATCTCCTCTCTCTGCTGTTCCATACCTGCCTTGAATGCAGGCATATAGTGGCGGTTGTAGATTTTGTCAAACTCCGGAGCACCCTGTTCCAATGTGCTTCCGGCTACAAGAGGATTATCTTTCACGGATTCCGATTGTTTCTTTTCGCAGGCAGTGGCAAGAACCACCAGTGCTGCAAGGCTGAGTAATAATTTTTTCATACTGAAAGTTGAGTTTGTATTATCCGTCCGAAGATAGCTATTTTTTCGGGTGTAAAGAAATATAACTTTACGGAAAGAAGATGAAAAACAAAAGAGCCGAAGCAAAATGCTCCGGCTCTTCCCATCAACCTACGAATGCTCTATTCTAACGCTTTAGGGTTTACATCATTGCCATGAGAAAGATTTTCTATGCGATTGTCAGAAAGAGCCGTCGGGCTGTTATCTCGGACGACCTCCGCCGTAGCCGTAGCCACCATAGCCACCGTATCGTCTGCCTGTTCTCTGAGCATCGGCATTGGAAGAGCTGCCTCCGCCAAAGAAATTGAAGTTATACTTGAATGTAACCATCGCATAGGTGGTTACCGTTGCCACATAGCTGTCTGTGATATTCCTCGCAGTCTGGGTGAACGAATATGCGGTGCGCTGTCCGAGTATATCGAACCAAGACAACTCGACCGTTGCGGCATTGTTCTTCAAGAAACTTTTTGAAAGTCTCGCATTGAGAAGATGGTAGTTGCCGTTGAGAGCTTCGTTGAACCCTGTCCGGTTGGTAAAGTTATAGTCGGCAGTCAGCATCATGTCCCATGGCAGAGAGAGGCTCACATCGCCATGAAGCTGCACGATTCTTGTGTCTCTATCAAGCTGCGAAGAGATATTGTTTCGGGCGGTATTCCAGTTGGCACGGCTGCCGAGCGATATGGATAGAGGCTCTTTATTCCATCGGAAAGAGAGCGATGCGCTTGGACGCTGCGAGGTGGTCTCGCCGAGCACTCCGTTGATATAGCCCTGATTGGAAGAAGCACCATACCCGGCACCCAAATCCAATGTAAGAGGCATCTTCCCTATCCCTTGAGAATATCTGAGGTTGGCATTGAGACCGTAGTCTCCATCCGCATTGACGTAAGTGGACTCCCGCGCTCCCGTCGCAGGATCAATGGTGCTCTTGCTCACGATGCTGCGTTGGTTATAATTTCCGAAAGTATGAAAGTTGACAAACGACCTCGTTTTGTTGTTACTGAAAGAGAATCCGCCATACAGGTCATGCGAAAAGCTCGGCAGAAGATCCGGATTACCGATCACTTTGTTGAGAGGATCGCGAAGGTCGGCAATAGGCATCAGCTGGTTCATGGAGGGCTGATAGGTGTTTCCCCGATACTCGAAGAAGAGACGGTTGCTGCGTTCCTTGCTGTACTCCACTCTTAGCGTCGGAGAGTAGTCCCAGACAAATCGTGTTCGAGAATCCGATGTCCCGTTTCCGATACCGTATCTGCTCTCCGTGCTTGTCGGCATCCAAGAGAAGCCGAGCTGTGTATTGAGCCCTTTTCCGGTATTGTACCGAAGATTAAAGCCGAAGTTATTAGAGATCATGCTGTACTCGGTATTCTTCGAGTAAAGAGGGTCTTGTACCGTGTATCCTCCCTGCGCATCTTTGTTGTACGCCTGTCTGTCGCTGCCGGAAAAGGATAGCGAGGGGTTGTATTCCAGCTGGAGATAAAATCTTTTCGCAAGAGGTTCGACCCAAGATGTACGAAAGCGCGCACTGACACCGCTATTGGCTTGGATGATGTTCTGATCGAGATTGATCTCGTTTCCAGCCTGGTTATAAAAGAGGGTCTTTGATATGACATTGCTGTTCTCGGTACCGTTGCTGTAGTTCAGCATACCTCCCACGAGAATATTCCGTCCGTTGTTGTTGAGTCTTCTTGCCGCATGGAAGCCTATATTCGCACGCAGGTTGTCCGACTCCGATACCTCCGTCCGCTCTCCGTCGTTGATCTTTGTTCCATCCGGGAGGAAGGTATTGTGCTTCTGCGAGAAGTCGCGCATGTTGGAGGAGTACCTCACAGCCGGACGCACATAAATGGTCGTGAGAGTATCCGGATGCCATTCCATGCGAGTGTTGGCACGGAAAGTGCGATCGCCGGAGAGGTTGTCGAAGTGCTGATTGTTCTGCTGGGATTTATTGTTTCCGCCCAAAAGCTCTGTGTTGAGGTTGTAGCCGGTTCTGCGATTTCGGTGATCATCGTAAGAGATGTCGGTAACAAAGCTCAGCTTTTTGCTGATGTTCTGATCCAGATTAAGCCCGAAAGAGTGTTCCGTAGGCATTCCGTTCATGTTGCCGCCCTTGGGCAGATTGTTGGAGTTACCGAGAAATGTTAACCTTGTCTTATCCATAAAGGCATTGATCATCGCATTTGCCTCATATCTGTTCTCCGTGCCGTATCCGCCGGAGAGATTTCCCATCAATCCTTTCTTTCTGTCTTTTTTGACGACAAGGTTGATGATCTTCTTGTTCTCCCCGTCGCTCATTCCGGTCAGACGGCTCTCGTCGCTCTTTTTATCCACCACTTGGAGCTTGTCTATCATGTCCGAAAGCAGATTTTTGGTTCCCATCGTGATGTTGTCGGTAAAGAAATCCCTGCCGTCCAGCTGGAGACCCTCGATGCTCTCGCCGTTGTACTTGATGGCTCCATCGTCCGAGACCTCCATGCCCGGAAGCTTCTTGATCAGCTCCTCGACGCTGGCTCCGTCGCGCACCTTAAAGGAAGAAGCGTTGAACTCGGTCGTATCTTTCTTCACCGTAACCGGTGCGAGATACTTCGTTACCACCACATCGGTGAGGTTCTGCGTCTCTTCCACGATGAATATCTTCCCGAAGTCCAGCTTGTACCTGTCCCCCGCAACCGTGATGATGCTGTCTTTCGTCTGAAAACCCATATAGGTAACCCGGAAGACATACTTCCCTTCCGAGACATCGCCTATCGTTATGTTCCCTTGCGTGTTTGCGGCATTGCCCTTATAGAAAGAGCTGTCTTTGGCATGCAGCAGACGCGCCGAAGCTCCCGAAGCCAAGCGTCCGCTCTCCTTCTCTACGATGGTTGCCTGAATGGTGTACTGCTTCTTGCCCTGGGCATGAAGCGTGCCGGGCACAGCCGCCCAACCTGAAAATAAAGTGATAAATAGAGCAAGGAGACAGATCCGTCGACCCTTGCTTTCCTGTTTTGAAGACATAATCGTGTATGTTTTTTACTGTTTTTCCTCTATTGGATGCCTATTCCCCGATGCAGGTTTAACGGCGGTAACGATTTTTCTCTCCAAACATCCCCAAAAAAGGTCGCTCGGAAATACCGGGGAGAACCTCATAAAAATCACTCCTCAAGCAACCCTCCTAAACTTTCGTGCGCATGGAAGAAAATTTTCGTGCGCACAAAAAAATATTTCCATGCGGACGAAAAAATATTTACACACGTACAGAAAAAAAATTGCGCACGTACAGAAAAAAAATTGTGTACGTACAAAAAAAAATTTTTGTACGTACGAAAAAATATTTTCGTACGTACGAAAATTCGGCTGCTTTCGAGAGGAAGTTTTCAATCACGCTTTACGGATTGAAAACCAGCAGATTAAAACCTCAAACTAATACCCAGACGAACTGCCGCCCGACGAACCCCCGTATAGTCCAAAACCAAAAGATTATCCACGGCAAAAATGGTCTGAAATCCGTCTCCCAAAATAACGGCTCCACCGAGACTGAAAGGGGTGCTTTTCATGGAGCTGACACTTGCCGCCATCGTAAAGAATCGTACCGGACGGTAAGAGGAGCTGAGTGCCGCCTCGTAGTGGAAAAGTCCGCTCACCCATGCCCCACCGACAAGAGCCTTTATCTTGACAGGATCTGTCGGAGTGTATTCTGCCGTGGCACCGAGACGGGTGTATAGAGAAGAAAAGTAGGAACGTTCTGCATCACGAGCCGTGACGGCAGACTCCAGCTGTCGGATGAGAGCATCCAACGAAGGATCTTTGCCCTGATTTTTATTGATGAGAGCGTTGGAAAAATCAACGCCCTTGAACTCAAGAGCTTTATCCCCGGAGAGATCCAGCTCTACCGATTTCAGATTCTTGCCATTCCAGCGGATGAAGCCGAGATCGGTTATCGAAAAACCGAAAGACCAGTGTCCGTCGAGACGATACTCCGCACCCAGATCCATCCCCAGACCATAGTTGGAGAAAGATTTATCGTGCAGCATATCTCTGCCGAGCGCACCCAGGTCCACGTCCCCTTCCGAATTTACCCGAAGTTTCCTGGGGCTGTTTACCACATAATGCTGTGTGCCGCTCAACGCCAAAGTACGCCCCTGCTCGTCTGTGCGAAAAACAAAATCTCCGCCGTCCGAAAAAGCTCCCGATGCCATCGTGAGCAGCTTGAGCCGCCCCCCGATGCGGAGATTGCGCTGCTTCAATATCCTGTCGTTGGCATACCCGATCGCCAACTGCACATAGCGTCTGTGTGCCATGGGGATATGCCCAAGGGAATGATCCCGACCCATGTAGTGAGCATTGCCATTGGCGACAAAGTCCGCCAACGAAGCAGGAAGAGCCATCGCCACATCCGCACGAATGCCGAGCTGAATGGAGTAGAATCCGCTGCCGAACTTCTCTCCATAGGTGAAGAGATCGGTATTCGCCATCGCCAGAAAAGGCTGACCGGCTGCACTCCTGAGTGCCCGATCCAATATCAGATAAGTCCCCTTCTCATCTTTATGCAGAACACTGCTCGGAACCACCGGCAGACGAAGGTCTAAGCTGACCTGAGAAATGAAAGGCAACCCCACAATCACTCTGTCGTGATCAGGGATATAAGAAGGATTTTGAGAAATCCGCGCAAAGTCCGCATCGGTGGTCAGCAGTGTGTGATCCGGCTGTTGCGCCTTTGCCGAAACGGCACAGATGAAAAGAAGAGCAACGAGAGAAAGTGTCCTATATATATATGTATTCATGAGTGAATGGCTGTGAGGTTAAAACTTGTGGTTAATTCCGGCAGAAATATGCAGAGCCATGCTTTGAGAAGGACGCAGCTGAACAGTCTCCTCAGACAGTGTGCGGATATAGCCTTGCACCTTTACTTTTGTCGCATTCCGGATAAGACGGCTCTGCTCTGCGGTCAGCTCCGCAACTATACGGCTGTCGGCAAAACTCTTTCCATCCGTGCTTCCGGTTATACCTCCGGAAACTGTAACCATTGCGCCCGGTATCTCTTTTCCTTTGGCATCCAAAAAAATGAACTTTTCGCAGACAATCTCGAAAGGAATGTTGCTCCTCCCCACAACGCACAGACTGATGGTCTCATACAACCCGTCGAAACGTTTGAGTTCTTCCAAAGAAGAGAGAGGAAGCGTTACCTTCACCGGAAATTTCTCTACGCGAAGATCGAGAGGCTGTTCGAGGCGGTATCCTCCGGCAAGGCTTAGCTGCGAGTTGAAAGCAATCTTTCCTCTCGTCGGGACAATCACCTTGCAGTCTATCTCCATGCCGGACTTATCCAAAGCCGAAAGGAATGCTTCCAAAGCATCTCCGTCATATCTTATGGTGTGAATGTCCTCCTGCTTCAGACTCTTTATGTCAAAAACTTTTATCGGAGGAATATAAAGAGGTATAGAGCTTGATTTCTTGAGAGATTTCAGCTTGGCACCAACAGACATACCCATATCCACGCCTTTGGTTTTCAGCGTAAGATCAAACTTCGTGCCCTTTAACCACAGAGCTTGAGCACGACTCCACTCATCGAAATTCCACTTGGTGGTATTCGTCCGAAAAATTATTTCCGTAGGATCTACAACGCCTTTGAACTCTTTTATCTTTGCTTTCAATATCTCGATCTTTATCTCTATCGCTTCTCCTTTCTTCAAAACAACATCTCCAGGACTGTTTTCGGGGATGATGGAAAACTCGTAACCCATGTTGATGGTACTACCGTTGCCCGGCAAAAGATTCACTCCCGGCAAACGGAACGTGGCTTCCAACTCTTTATCTTTCCCGTTGGAGCTCAAATACAAACGGATGGGCTCTCCCTGTTCATCGGTTGCATTGACCAGTCCAAGGATGAACGTTGCTTTCATGGGAACGTTCGAGAGCTTCACACGAATATCTCCTTCCAAAACGATCCTCTCGGAAGATTTTATCTTGTCCGATAGTGAGAATGTAAATCGACCAAGCTCCAGAGGAAAGATTTCACCGATTTTATTCAGATCATTTCCGGGTATCACCATATCTTCAGAGTACCCGGCAGAAGGCGCTACAAACGTAAATTCAGCATCCTCTACCTGTTGGGCGGTAAAAGAGCCGAGATCCCACCGGAAAGCGTTCGGATCTTCCAACTTGATCAATAACCTGTCCTTCTCTCGGTCTATCTTCAAGGCTCCGTTTCCCAACTTATGCCCTAAAAGCACTTCACCTATACCAACATCGGCATACCCTAAAGGAAGAACCCAGCTTCCCTTCTCTTCCACCCGAATTTCCGGCTTCTGAGAAAGAAGATCTGCATCTCCGCAAGACTGGAAAGAGATTGACATCAATAAGCCACAGAAAAAGGCTACTAAATCTTTTCTTATCATATCTGTTACTTTATTGTATATTCCTCATTCTATGTACACAAAGGTAGTTATTTTATAAACTTCACATCTCATTTGTGCCTTTGACTTGAGGTAAAATCAATATTCGGAGTTTTAATAGAAGAAGAAAAAGAATAGATACCAATTCGGACGGCATTATTGGATGCTGTTTTATGCTGTTATTTTAACTCAATGTTTTATCTTTGTGGAAGAAACAGAATAAATCATAAAAGAAGCTACAACGCCTTATGAGCAATAGAGGCAGGTATCGGGGTAGAATACTTTGGGGCTTTTTAGCCCTGTTCTGTTGCGGACTATGCTTGCAAGCGGGGGCTCAGATCGTCTCCAAACGCCCTCGCATAAGTATGCAACAGATGGGTGTGAGCATACTGCAACAAGGGCAGATCCCGACTCTTGAACTTGCTCCTCTGAATGTAGATTCCATGCTTATCGTCTCGCAAAAGAGAGCAAAAGACCTTAGAGGAGCAGAGCTGTTTGCTCATAAAAGACCGGTAAGCGTAAATCTTCTCCAAGACGGACATAGACAAAAAGCCTCCGATGGACGAACATTGATAAGATATGCCGTAAAGGTTCCCAATGCCAAGGGACTCAACTTTTTCTTTGACAGATTTTTTCTTCCGGAAGACAGCTACATCACCATCTATTCGCTGGACAATCCGGAAACATTCATAGGACCTTTCGGAAATGAAAACAACTCGGAAAGCAAGGCTCTTCCCACCATGTCGATCGAAGGAAGTACTGTCCTCATCGAATTGGATCTCCCCTTTTCTTTAGAAGAGAAAGCAGAACTGCATCTTGGAGAGGTGAATGCCGAGTTTCGCGCTCAACCTCGCGAATCCAATCCCAAAACATTGCCATGTACCCCGAACGTTGTCTGCCTGCCTCAGTATAGCAGAGAGAGCAAAGCGGTAGTCAGTCTTATCGTCAATGGAACGGTAAGAGGATCCGGAGCCATGATCAACAACACGGCAGAAGATGGGCGTCCCATTTTAGCCACAGCCTCTCACGTTTTGCTGAGATCGTTCTTCGACATAGACAAGGATTATGATCATCTTGCCAAAACAGTCGTGGCATACTTCTCTCATCAAACTACCGACTGTGAGGGTCTTATAGCTCCTCCCGTACAACAATCCATTGCAGGGGCAAAGCTCCTCACGATTTATGAACCGGGAGACATGTGTCTGCTGGAGTTAAACCAAAAGCCCCCAATAGAATATAACGCCTATCTCGGAGGGTGGAATAGGACTGTCTCCAATCCGGATGGTCCTTTTGTCTGTGTACATCACCCCAACGGGATGCCCAAACGTTTGTGCATGACCTCAAAGCAGGTTCTGAAAGGTTGGCCTCCGAGCTTGAGCTATCCTTATCCCATAGAGCCAAATCTCTATTATTGGTGGGTAAAAAAATGGGATCTTGGAGTAACAATGCCGGGGTCTTCAGGTTCGCCTCTCTACGATGCGGAAGGTTATATGATCGGATTCCTTACAGCCGGAGCATCCGAATGCGACTCTCCTTTCAACGATGTATACACAGGTATCGGATTCAACTGGGATAGCAGAAAGAAGCCATCCATGCCGACAATGGGACAAATACTTGACCCGACAGGCTCCGGCGTGGGAAAGATAGCAGGAAGACCACTGCACAAAGAAGCAAAAGAGGTAAACACATGGTCTAACGTGATAGATAACTACAAGGCAGATATTCTCAAATCGCTCTCCCTGTACACCAATAAAATAAATCCTCGTCCCAAGATAGTGGCAGAACGTTTTCGCGTTCCTACTTCAGCTTCTTCCATCACACTACATGGGATGACTACAACGCTTCACATTCCTATATCCTTAAATAAGGTTCCTCCGGTAGCTGTCCCGTACACGATTTATCGCCGCATGCCTTCGGGAGATGTCGAAAAGATTTTATCCGGAGACGTTCGCTTGGATGATGTGATAAGCAGTAATAAACAAGCGATCCATACGACTGAAGACGTAGCGGCACGTGGAAGCGTTGAGGTATTCAGTAGCTTTACAGAGTCTATCGTTTTGTCTTCCGGGGATGAAATACTTGTGGCTTACCAGGTGGATGCTATACAGTCGGGCATCACTCTGCTTACAGCTCCGATCCGTGGCAGAGAGAATTATCTCTGGACTTCCTCCGATGCGACCTCATGGATAGAGTGGCCGGAAGCATTTAGAGGCATAACTCTCTGCACTAGACTCTCCTATACCGGAGACAAACTGGACTATGAGGATCTACCTCTCGATGCAAAAGACTACTTTAGATTGCGCTATACGGGAGGAGATCTCCTTGTACAATTCAAAGAGAATCCATCCGGAGAGATGTTTAGCAAACACACCATAACTCTTTATACCCTTTTGGGGCAGAGAATGATACAGAGCGAATCTCAATCTCAAAGCGTTACGCTGAATGTCGGATCATTTCCTCCCGGCATTTATATCATTCACATAACGGATGAAAAAGGCAACAAACACTCGAAAAAGATCCTTTTAGATCCGAAGTAGAATAAGACATCCCAATATTCCTACATCAAACACACTCCAAGATGAAACATTCTCCATACACCGCACTTAGTAGCAAGCTACTTTTTCTCTCACTGCTTGCCTTGTTTATTACCTCTTGTACTTCCAACAAAAAGAGCATTATCGATGGTCATGTTAGAGGGGCTGAAGGTAAAACCATCTACTTGGAGCGGAGAAAGCTATCCGGTGTAGAGGTCTTGGATTCAGTCAAACTCCACGCCAACGGATCCTTCAAATTTACAGAAGAGCTCGGAGAACTTCCGGAGTTTTACAGATTGCGTGTAGAAAATCAAGTCATTACTCTGGCAATAGATACGATATCACACATCAGAGTAGAAACGGATTACTCCAGCTTTGCCACCGGATACACTGTGGAGGGATCTGCCACATCGGAAAAAGTAAAAGAGATATTCCTTGCTCAACTGGATGCCAATGTAGGTATATCAAAGGACTTGGCAGAATATGTGGACGGACACATGCCGGACTCTGTATTCCAATCCAAACAGAAGCAACACATAGAGCAGTACAAAGAGGTAGCTATCAAATATATCTATGAAGACCCTGCATCTTTGGCAGCGTACTATGCGCTGTTCCAAGAGTTGGGTGGTTACCTCATCTTCAACATCTATGAAGAGGCAGACTCAAAGCTGTTTGCCATTGTCGCTACGGCTTTCGATGCCGAATATCCGGACGCTGAACGCTCTAAGCATCTGCACAAACTGGCTCTGCAATCTATTGCTGCAGTTCGCAGTCAAAAGAACCAGCAACAATTACAAAAAAGCTTTGAGAACAGTGCCGCAGTTGTAGGCTATCTGGAAGTAAGTCTTCCGAATGCCAAGGGAGACACCATCTCTCTTTCTTCTGTTGTAGGAACAGGGGAGATCACTCTTCTTTCTTTTACTGCCATGGGCGCAGAATGGTCTGCGGCATACTGTGAGAGTATTGATCTTTTATACCAAAACTATCATAACAAAGGGCTTCGCATTTACCAAGTCGGTCTTGAAAGAGATGGACACATTTGGTACAGCACCATTCAGAACTATCCTTGGGTAAATGTACAAGATACGGATGGTGTCTTCTCCAAATATATCGGTCTCTACAATCTGAACACGTTGCCGACAATGTTCTTAATCAAAGACGGAGAACTCAAGGCAAGATTCACGGACTTTAACGAGGTACTCGCTACGCTCAACAAGTGGCTCTAACATAAAAACCAAAAGAAATCTTTCTGCCGTATAGTGTCTTAGAGACAGAAAGAACAATCACATAGCTTTCTAAAATCCGCACCTGACCGATTCACTGATGGGATGAATCTATCTTGCTATGAGCGAGCGCGGTTTGAATAATATGTTTATATTTGCAACTATAATAGTATTTATAAAAATAGGCAGACAAAACAAATGAAACAATTTATCAAAATGGTCTTTGCTTCTTGCTTGGGAGTGATCTTAGCAAGCGTAGTGGCAATGATCCTGTTTTTCTTTGTGGTAGTTTCGGCTATAACAGCCAGCATATCAGCTTTCACAAGTAGAGAGGACACTTCTGTATTTCAAGTTGAGAGAGGAAGCATATTAGAGATAGTTCCGGGAGGAGTTATCTCCGAAAGCAAAGCAGATAATCCTTTTGCAGCATTCTTGCCGGGCAAACGAGACAGCGAGGGGATGCTTACTCTTTCTGAGATAAAGAAGGCAATCCGCACTGCTGCAGAAGACCAAAATATCGAAGCAATTTATATCGACTTCTCAGGTGTTGGCATGGGTTATGCCACCGCACAAGAGATCCGTCAAGAGTTGGAGTCCTTCAAGAAAAGCGGTAAGATGATCTTTACGTACGCAGATGTACTATCGGACAAGAGCTACTACCTTGCCAGCGTCGCGGACAAGATCTATATGAATCCTGAAGGTATGCTGCCTATGATGGGGTTGAGTCGACAAGTAATGTTCTACACAGGACCTCTTCAAAAGCTTGGTGTTGAAATGCAAATCTTTAAGGTAGGGACTTTTAAGGGTGCCGTAGAGCCTTTTGTACTGAAAAAGCTAAGTGAGCCAAACAGATTGCAACTACAAGAATATATAAACGGACTTTGGGACAATGTAGCTGATGCCATAGTTGCCTCTCGTGGTATCAATCGCGATAGCCTTGAAGTATTCGTGAACAGAGGATACGGCATGGGATCTATCCGAAAGGCTGTAGAATATGGTTTGGTGGACTCTCTGATGTACAGCCTTGACGTGGAACCTATGTTGGCGGAGCGTTATACGGGTGAAAGAGACAAAGAACTCTATAATGGTGTAACGGTTTCACAATATCTCCGTTCCAAAAGTGCTCGCCATGTATCTAAAGGGGACGCTATTGGTGTAGTTATTGCCGAAGGAGAGATTCGCGAATCTACAGGAGAGTTTGAAAATGCCACTATCATTGATATGGATGTTGCAAAGAAACTGCGAGAATTAGCAGAGGATGACGACATCAAAGCAGTAGTCATGAGAGTAAACTCTCCGGGAGGATCTGCATTCCTTTCCGAACAGATTTGGAAAGAGGTCAATGATCTTCAAGCCAAGAAGCCGATTGTTGTTTCCATGGGAGACTACGCTGCTTCGGGTGGATATTACATCTCTTGTGCTGCCAACAAGATATTCGCAGATCCGACGACCCTTACCGGAAGTATTGGTATCTTCGGACAGTTCCCGAACTTCACAGGGGCAGCCAATAAGATTGATCTGACAATGGATGTGGTAAAGACACACGAGCTATCAGATCTTGGAAATACACTTCGTCCTATGACAGATAAGGAGAAAGCGGTAATCCAAAATATGGTAGAACGTGGCTACGAACTGTTCAAGAAGCGTGTTGCAGACGGAAGAGGCATGACTGTTGCCCAAGTTGATAGTGTGGGTCAAGGTCGCGTATGGCTGGGACAAAAAGCCATTGAGCTGGGACTTGTAGATAAGCTGGGTACTTTTGAAGATGCCGTGGAAGAGGCTGCTCGTCTGGCTGAAGTGGACAAGTACTACCTCTACTATCCGAAAAGCGATAAGAAAGAGTGGTGGATGAAGCTTGTCGGTGGCTATTCAGATGTGAAAGCCAATCTATTCGACTCTCTTCTCTCTCCGGAAGAGCAAAAGTTCCTGAACGCTATCCGTAAGGCTCAGCGTACGACAGGAATCCTGGCAATGCCGGAAATAGACATTACAGAACAGTAAAATAATCAGAACCCCGAAAGGACTTTTACAGGTGCTTTCGGGGTTGTATATTTAATAAGCCCTTGGATAGGGCTATTTAGGGCAGGGAAGATGACCATACCTAAACGTAATATATTGCTAAAAATCCCCTCCGTATTGTACGGAGTAGGCGTCGCTTTGCGCAATTTTGCGTTTGACAATGGTTGGTTACTTTCCGAAAAGCCACCTGTTCCCACTATCTGCGTAGGAAACATTGCAGTGGGAGGTACGGGAAAAACGCCTCACATAGAGTTTTTGATCCGCCAGCTTTCTCCTCTCTATCGCATAGCCGTTCTCTCCAGAGGTTATGGCAGAAAGAGCAGCACTCCTATGGAAGTTCTTCCGGAGCATACGGTGGATTTAGCCGGAGATGAACCTTTGCAGATCAAACAAAAGTTCCCCAATGTCTATGTCTATGTAGATGGCAGCAGACTCAGGGCTATGGCTCACGTTGAAGCCATGCCCAAGGAGCAGCGTCCGACATTGATTTTAATGGACGATGGCTTTCAACACAGATACGTCAAGCCTACATATACTATTCTTCTTACCTCATTCCAGAGACCATTTACGCAGGATGATCTTCTTCCCTATGGCAATCTGAGAGAGCCTCAGGAAGCCAAGTATAGGGCAGACTCTGTGATTATCACTCGGACGCCGAACAGTATAAAGCCGATACAGATGAAACTGCTGGAAGGAGAGATGGAGCTACAAGCACATCAATCTCTATACTTTAGTTCCATGCGTATGATGCCTCCAAGGAGGATACTTACTGATGAACAGATAGGTTCTTCTTCTCATACCATTCCTCCTCCCAATAGAGGGTCGGAGATAATTCTCGTGGCAGGTATTGCCAATCCGAACATTTTCTTTCTTCGCCAAAAGGGAGAAGGTTATGTAGAAAAGATGAGATTTGCATTCCCGGATCATCATAACTTTCAGAAGAAAGAGGTCGAATCTATCATCGAACAGCTAAGAAAACATTCGAATGCCTATCTGCTTACAACGGAAAAAGATTCGGTAAGACTCTATCCGCACCTGCTATCAGTAGCTTCGGAAATACAAGCCCGATGTTATTGCGTTCCTATGGAGATTGCGATGGCTTCAGATGCTCAAGCTAAATTGCTGACTGAGATCCGCAATGTTTTGGCACTGGAAAATAAAAGAGAAAAAAAGCATGAGAAGTAACCACTACTGCATTATTCTTGCCGGTGGAGTAGGAAGTAGATTCTGGCCACTGAGCAAAGCGTCTCAACCGAAACAGTTCATAGATGTGTTGGGAACTGGTAAAAGTTTCATACGTATGACATTCGACAGACTCTCTCCTCTCTTCCCGACAGAGAACTTTTATGTTATGACCGGTGAAGCCTACCGAGAAGATGTTTTGGCAGAACTGCCCATGCTAAAAGCTCATCAAGTCCTCACGGAACCGGAAAGACGCAACACCGCTCCATGTATAGCCTATGCGGCATATAAGCTGAAGCAAAAGGATCCGAATGCTCTGTTATTGGTTACACCTTCTGATCATTATATTGCAGATGAAGGTCGCTTCCGTGATTGCATTGCAAAACAACTCGAAGATGCTGAAAAAGAGGATGCTCTGTTTACTATCGGCATTCGTCCTACTTATCCAGCCATAGGCTACGGTTATATAGAAGTGGAACAAAGCATCATGAGACTGAATCGCTCTCAGCCGGTACTTCAATTCAAAGAAAAGCCGTCCCTTCCTGTTGCCGTGGATATGTTGGCTAAGGGCAATTATCTTTGGAATTCCGGTATGTTTATATGGAAAGCCTCGGTTTTTACCTCTGCTTTAGAGGCTCACTTGCCTGAAGTATCATCTCTGTTTGCCCCTATCTCTTCCTATAATACTCCTCAGGAGAGTGCAGATGTGCGCCTTGCTTTTCTCCGTTCGCCTTCGGTCTCTATTGATTATGGGCTTATAGAAAAGGCTCATAATGTAAAAGTTGCACCTTCCGATTTTGGATGGAGCGATCTTGGAACATGGGAAAGCCTTTATCATCAGTTGGATAAAGATGATGCAGAGAATGCTGTCTCCGCACCGAAAGCCAAGGAGGTAGATCTGCGGGAGTGCCGAAATTTGCTCGTCAAGTCCTCTTCTCCCAACAAACGCCTTGTATTATATGGCATAGAAGATATGCTGGTTGTCGATACCCCTGAAACTCTCTTCATTTCTCGTCGTGGAGACGAGGCTGCGATGCACGAGATTATAAAAGAAAAGCAGGAGAAGTAGTCCGATAATCTACTCCCTCAACACCCTCAAAAAGATATTCATAATCCACGCTCTATCCTCTTCCGAGCTTATTGTCTCGAATGGGATGGACGATAGCACGATGTGATAAGGAGACTTCGTGGTTATCCCCAAGGGTGTCCCATCATGGGTGGCAATAAACATCCTCACATCTTTTTGGTTATAGGGCCAAAGCGCATCTACCTTGTCTATATGGTAATGGTTCGGATTTGGGAACGAGTGCACCTGTACACTATAATAGTTTCCTGCTTCTTTCGGATTGGTCAAGTCTCGGATCATCATCTGTCCGTTTACGGGAACAGTCTGCACTGAATCGGGAGACGCAAGATTAAGAACCGTGTTAAGGAAATTCCTATCGTAGCTGTCAGGTAGAGAGTGAACAGGCGTGGAGAGATCCGATACAAGGTGAGCGGCTGTCAGTATCAATCGTCCGCCTCCCATCAGATAAGACTCTACGGCAAACTGCAAATCCGGACTCATGCTTTTATACTTCATCTTTCCATAAGAGGGAGTACCTATCACCGTACTGCGTTGTTTACCCAAAACAAGATCCACCACCGTATATCTCTTGAGCATTTCCGGCTCTTTCTCTACACGACTGACCGATGAAGAGAAGAACGAACAACCCGAAGCCATCAAAGCCTTACCGTGAGTGTTGGGGTAGTCGAAGCTATTTCCGGCAACATGATCTACGGCAGATATATCTTTCAGATAAGGCACTCCTGAGTCATACTCTCCGAAGAGAGAGGGCGCACTCACTCTGTCAAAGCCGTTTACCACAAGCACATCGCCATGTGTCTGAATACTTATCCCGGCAGACACTATCTCGGAAGGGAAGCTCTCTCCTCCGTCATTCACTCCTGTAATCTTGAATGAATATATGCTGTTCTTCTCCACAGGGAGAAACAGAATAGAGTCGGCAACAATCAATCCGTTATCAAACCCGCCATTATTCTTCCTCGTATAGACCATATAATGGTGAGGAGAGGCAGAGGGCTCCAATGGATCGTGTCGAGGCGACCATATCAGCACTACCGAATCTTGCCCCCAAGGCTCTACTGCGACACCGGTAGGCGGAAGAGGTTGCACCACATACTTCTGACCAAACTCGTAAGACAAAAACTTCAGAATACCTTTATATATAGCTCTCGAATAGGTAAAGCGAAAATCGGGATCAAGACCGTACTGCATATCTGCACGATTTTGATGAGAAATCATTTCAAGGAGCAACGAAGGAGCGTGTTGCCATGTTGCTTCCGAGTAGTTTTTATCCCACATTCCTCTCCGTACCCAATCTTTCCGATACGTACGCCTCAAATCCTCCATGATGGTTGTCTGCACAATATCGGTAAGATCTCTTGCGGCACTGCGAGATATACCATTAGGATAACGCCCCTCCTCGTGCTGGCTGTTGTATATCCCAAGCACTCCGAAAGTCTCTTCCCCATCCCTCACGCCGGCATCCGAGTGTAGCGCAAAAGATAGGTCGATAGGGATGTTCAATCCACCCGAATAAGAAGTGGTGGGAAGCCCACCCATCAGATAGTTTACCCACTGTCCGCGAGAACGATAGTCATCCACATAATCATTGGAGCTCTTGCTTCCATTGTATATACTATCGGGAACACCTGCCCACTGCATCCAGTATCTCGCACTCTCCGCATACCTCGGCATTCCGCTTACAGAGTAGGTAGCGGGAATTGTACGCTTTCTTCTTCCACGTCCTACCACCTGTGGGTATCCACGCTCTACGTGTCCCATGCCCCCACCTATCTTTACCGCATCTGCCGTTACTATCTTTCCTGCCGTTGCGCTTTCGTTGGTAAGGGTTATAAAGTTTTGGTCTACGCCCTCTTTTTCAGGCTTAAAAAGAAATGTTCCGAGATAGATCCATGTTCCTCCTCCCATTGTTTGGTTCACCACAAAAGTAGATACCCCTCCGGCATGATATACGGAATAGTGAGCATCTTCTACACTGTTGGGGAGCGACTTATAGCTGACATAAACAGCATATTCTGCCTCTTTTGTGATCTCCGGTATCCATGTGGCACGGCTCAGTTCTCCTTTTGTTCTACTCTCTATCTGTCTGTAACTGCCTTGAGAAAAAGGGTTCTCGTTATCTCTCAATCTGGCAGAGGTATAAGCAAAACCGCTCTCCTTACCCTCTTCCCACTTTACACGAGCATTTCGTTCGGCATAGACACCTTTCGTCAGTACCGAAGCATCGTTATCTATGATATACTCCTCCCTGTTCAGATCCCTTTCTCGTGGCAGGAGTACCACTGCTCCGGCTTTCTCCAGCATGGGTACCACATAAGGAACGATATAGCTTTGTGTGAACAGATCTTCCGTTGTGCCGAAGACCAAAGGGCGTTGCCACTTCCATTCGTTCTTTTGTGTATCGAAGTATCTACCGTGACTCTGCCACACCGCAATATGTCTGCCTTGCAGACCGGCTGTTATGGCGTATGGCGTACCTGTTTTTCGGACCAACGGATACTCCGTCTTTCTTACCGCCTTTTCGCCCCACTTCTGTCGGGATGAGCGGTAGTGCTTTCCTTTATACGCTTCCGGGATAAGATCCTCTATATTCTGTCCGTCTACCCTGATGGCTATCTTATAGTCCTGCATCCCTTCGGGAAGAAGAGACGAAGCGTAGGCATATATATCTTTTACCATCTCTTCCCGATAAGGGACATTGAGACCGTTCGTATTGAGATTCAAGATAACCATGGCTCCTCCTACGGAAGCCGACTTCACCTCTACCCGTCCGGTAGAAACATTGCTAAAGGATGGATGTAGCTCTATATATTGTCCCAGAGGGGTGTACCACTGTTCTTTTCTGATGCCTCTCTGTCCCCGTACAGACCCTGTACAGACAAGACAGATAAGGAGAATAAACCAAAATCTTTTTGTACCTATCATGAAAGCAAATATAAGAGAAATATCAGAGGTTATCCCTACATTTGTGCTTAGGTAAAAAAGTTTATAGATTTTTATTTCCCCATGGTCAGACTCCTGCACAGTCGCTTTATGGAATGCTCTGGTATCTCTACGGATAGCCGGCATATTGCGCCCGGTTCGCTCTTCGTAGCACTCAAAGGCGAACACTTCGACGGCAACACCTTTGCCCTCCAAGCCTTGGCATCCGGAGCCGCATACGCTCTCGTGAGCGATGAGGCTCTGCAACACAATCCCCGATGTATCTGTGTGCCCGATACGCTGCGTGCGTTACAGGAGCTTGCGCACTATCATCGCAGGTTGTTCGATATACCTGTGGTGGGCATCACGGGTACTAATGGCAAAACCACCACTAAGGAACTGACCCTTGCCGTACTCCGTTCAAAGTACAATGTTCTTGCTACGGAAGGCAACCTCAACAACCATATCGGTGTCCCTCTGACACTTCTCAGGCTCAACCCTCGGCACGAAGTCGCAATCATCGAAATGGGAGCAAGCAAAAAGGGCGACATCGAAGAGCTGGTGAATATAGCCGAGCCGACCATCGGGCTGGTAACCAATATCGGAGCGGCTCATCTCGAAGGCTTCGGCTCTCTACAAGGTGTATTGGAGACCAAGAGCGAGCTTCCTCACTTTCTTCTCTCTCGTTCGGAGAAGAAGGGGAGCTACATCCTCAATCTGGACGATGCGCTTCTCTCCGGAAAGTGGAAAGGACAGGAGACATTCTCCTATACCACTCAAGGCTCGGATCAGGCAAGACTTTTTGGAGAGCTTCTCCCATCCGATGATCCTTACCTCTCGGCTAAAATCTCCCTTGATGCGGAAACATACCACCTGAAAAGCTCGCTTGTCGGAGGCTACAATCTGCCCAACGCACTGGCGGCACTCTCTTTGGGGCATCTTCTCGGTGTCTCTCTTGAAGAGGGGATCAAGGCTATCGAAGCCTATACTCCCACCAACAAGCGGTCTCAACTCCTCTCTCTGCCGCACCATACACTCATATTGGACGCTTACAACGCCAATCTCTCCAGCATGAAAGCGGCTCTCTCCAATCTGGAGCTACTCTCTCGTGCGGAGAAGAACGTGTCTGCCATACTTGGCGATATGCTCGAAATGGGAGAAGAGACTGCCCACGTCCACACAGAAGTACTCGAAACGTCTCTATCCATACCACGCTTGTCTCCTCTCTATCTCGTAGGAGAGGCTTTTGCCGAGGTATGGCACCGGTTGGCTTGCAGCCATACGGACTCTTCCGTCTATCTCTTCCGGACAAGTGCCGACCTCCTCTCCTCCCTCCGTTCGGGGGAGACACCTCTTCCGCCTGCAGGCTCTACCATCCTCATCAAAGGGTCTCGCGGCATGGCATTAGAACAGGTTTTACCTGTTTTTGAAGCAGAAATACGGTAAGATTATCCTATTTCCGTTTTAAGAAATACTCTTTTGGGGCTGTGTCAAAATTCATTTTTGCACAGCCCTTTTGGGTTGCATCAGAACGCATAAAATACGAGGAGCAAAGAGTGAAGCCGGAAGAAACGTACTCCCCAATCGCAACTAAAGCCGAATATCGCAAGTAGCATGGCAGTTTGTGCATTTTCACTCTTTCTCTTTTCTTTTTGCCGCTCCTTGCTACATCCCTTTCATCCCTAATGTCGCCTCGATTCTCCTTGATTTCATGCGCATCCGGATGAAAAATAGCCATTTTTAGTGATTGCAGGCATTTCGGAAAGTAAATACCTTTGCGCTGTTAAAATGGAGATGTATTGTGGCTTATCCACACTTATTACAAGCCGTTTTCTTGTCATTTATGTATGCACGTTGAGTGTTTTTGTGAAGAAAACGCCTCCTTTTATCTCCTGTTTCCGAGAGGATTAGAATAACTTTAATGACAAAATAATATGATACAAAACAGACTTACAGATGTTCCCGAAACCATGCTGATAACGCTGTGGGCTAAGGCGGAAGAGGCAAAACGGGTGGATGCACTGCTCTATGACGAAAAGGCAGTGGAGATCATTCAGAAAATAGAGTACGACTTCTCGAAGTTCAGCAAAGGGAAGTTTTCCCAAGCAGGCTGTTGCATCAGAGCAAGCCTCATAGACAGAGAAGCGAAGGAGTTCTTTGCCAAACATCCCGATGCCGTTGTGGTACAGCTGGGAGCCGGCATAGATGCCAGATATGAACGGTTGGGCTGTCCGGCGATAACACACTGGTACGATCTGGATCTGGAAGAAGCCATCAATCTGAGACGTCAGCTGCTATCCGAAAGCGAGAGAAACACCTACATCGCCTCTTCCATGTTTCACTACGACTGGGCAGACAAGGTGAACTCTCACGGCAAACCGGTTCTTATCATCCTGGAAGGCGTTCTGATGTACTTTACTCCCGAAGAGGTTCGAGGCTTTTTCGATGAGATCTGCAAACGTTTCAGCAATGCGACCGTCCTGTTCGATATGCTTGCATTCTCATTGGTCGGCAACTCCAAACGGCACGATACGCTTCGCAACTTCGGAAAAAATGTGGAGTTCAACTGGTCTCTGCTCGCAACAAAAGAGATGGAAACATGGCATCCCAAGATTAAGCTCGAAAAAGAGTACTACATGAGCCAACATGACAACGGCAGGATTCCGTTCATCTTCCGAATGCTCTACAAGATCCCATACTTTTTCCGCCGTTTCAATCAGCGCATTGTCAAGCTCCGGATCGGCTGATAAACAATATCCTATCCGGTAACAATCTTATAACACAACATAAAAACAGAACAGATGCAGTACATCATCATTACATTTATCATCTTTTTTGGACTACGACTTGTCTCTCTATCTTTCTCCATCCGTAACGAAAAACTCCTGCTGAAAAAAGGAGGAGTGCAGCACGGGAAGTTCAACTCCCTTCTGCTCACACTGGCTCACATTGCCTACTATTTCTCTGCACTATATGAGGCGTACACTACCGGCGTGGTGTTCAACACCATTTCGATAGCCGGTGTAGCCGTTATGGCATTTGCTTACGGCATGCTCTTCTATGTCATCTACAAGCTCAAAGATATTTGGACGGTAAAGCTCTATATCGTTCCCAATCAGCGTATCGAAAAGAGTTTCCTCTTCAGAACGGTGCGCCATCCCAACTATTTCCTGAACATCATGCCCGAACTGGTCGGGGTGGCACTCCTCTGCAACGCCTGGATGACGCTTGCGATAGGCTTTCCACTCTACTTCTGTCTCCTTGTTGTCCGCATCAGACAAGAGGAGAGAGCCATGAAAGAGCTATGGTGTGCATAGCTTGCAGATGGATCCGGAGCGAAAAACCGAACCGCCGGAGCTGTTCTCGGTTCGTTTTTTTTGTAAGTCGTCTTGTCGGTCGGAAGTTTTGAAAGTTTCTTTCCGCCGAAATCAGAGATTTTTCTTGACTCTTGAAGGTGTCCTGAAATCCTCTTTTAAGAGGTTTCCGGGCACCTCATTTTTATATATTCCATCCCGAAAAATGCTCACTTTTTTTCGGCTCTCTATTTTGATCGGAGGGGTCGTTTTCAGAGCACGACCAAGTTGTTAAATTTGGGCTGTTTTATTAACACAAATTCCGATACCTGTTAAGCAAAAACAGTAAACGAGCATATTGTTTCGGCTTAACGTGTTTAATTTTTCAGTAAACACGTTTACCGATTTCATTTAATACGTTTACCGGATTCGATTAAAGTGTTTAGCCAAACACAACTAAAATACTAACAATCAATCATCTATGTATTTTTCTCCTAAAAAGCACCTGACAAGGCAAATTTCTTTATTAGGAAACATTTACAGGCATGGGTGTTAAAATTCACACCAATTAACGCGAAAAAGCCCCATAAAACGGACTGAGAAAAAAATTTTTCCGAATTTGAGATTTCCTATATCCAATTAGATATTAGATAGTTAAGTTTATTTCTCTATTTTATTCCCTAAAAGTAGGAGCACGAGATTCGATTTTTGGAGAGCTTCTCCGCACTCCATTTTTATATAAAAGTGCACGCCGGGAAAAGCGAATAGTCCGGAGTAAAAACGATACTCTTTCCGTTTGCTCAATAGAGGTAGGGGTGTTATCTTTGCTTCACTGAAACTAAATCCAAACATCCATGAATGAAATACGTTTGTTCCTGAACGAGATTATCTCCAAGCTCAATATCATCCCCACAGATACGGCAGATGGAGGGACGGGAAGCATTCTGCGTCCTCTGCTGATCATCGGTGTCATCCTCCTCTTTACCGTTTTGGTGGAGCTGCTTCTGCGTATAGTCTTTGTCCGACTCCTTCCAAAAATACTGGACAGACTCTCTGCTTTGGAAGACCTGAGGGTAGAAAGCCGTAAACTTCTCTCGAAGATCACACGCATCTGCTCGGTTTCGATCTTCTCCAATCTGCTGTCGCTCCCCTTTCCGATGGAGGACAATATGTTCAGAAATCTGCTCGAAATAGTTTGTAGCATATACATAGCGATACTCATCATCCAGATCTTCCACATCGCTCTCGATGCTATAAGGAGCGGAATGCTCTCTTCGGAGAAGTACCGCAATACGCCGTTCGTGAACCTGTTCCAGGTTTTTAAGATCATCGTGTACTGTATCGGTGTCCTCTACATCGTCTCTCTCATCTTCAACATAGACATGAAGACGGTCTTCGGAAGCTTGGCTGCCCTCTCTGCCGTACTGCTTCTGGTCTTCAAAGATACGCTTATGGGCTTTGTGGCAAGCATACAGCTATCGAGCAATGATATGATTCGCGTGGGCGACTGGATCACATCCCCCAAACACAATGTAGATGGAGACGTGGTGGAGATCTCGTTGGCAACGGTGAAGATCAAAGGCTTCGACAATACGATGTACACCATTCCGCCTTATGCGTTGGTAGCGGATCCGGTGATCAATTGGCGTGCTATGCAAGACACCGGAGCACGTAGATGTATGAGAAGTGTATATGTGGATATGAAGACGATAAGGTATGCGGATGACGAACTGATCTCCCGTCTTCAAAACACTGCTGCGCTTGGAGAGTATATCTCTAAGGTTACGGATGAAATTCGTGAGCAGAATGCACAAGTAAGCGAGAACGATCCGCTAAGTATGCGTCGCCTGACAAACGTTGGTCTGTTCAGAAGATATATTGTGGAGTATCTCAAACACAATGATAAGATAAACCAAAATCACACGCTGATGGTGCGCCAGAGAGATCCGGAAGATCGTGGTCTGCCGTTGCAGCTCTACTTCTTTACAAACACGGTGGTGTGGGTAGAGTATGAGGCGATCGTGAGCGATGTCTTCGATCATGTCTTTGCCGTGGTGAAGTATTTCGATCTGGATCTCTTCCAAAACATCAACAGCCTCGACGGTGTACAGATCCCCGACCCTGCGGAACTGCGTACCTACGTTGAGAATATCAGTAAGAAGGGGAAGTAAGAACTCTTGTAAAAGGGCATAAAAAAGGAATCATCTTGGTAAGCTACTGCTTTTCCAAGATGATTCTTTCTTTATAAATGAAGTAAGTTGCTCTTAGTCTATCTTGCGAGAACCGTCGCTGATGACAACGTTGTACACCTTAGGTTCGTAGCCGAATCTCTCTTTGAACATCTTCTTGGCGTTTTCGATAAAGAGTTCGTAAAGCTCTTCCTTCACAAGGTTGATGGTACAGCCGCCGAAGCCACCGCCCATAACACGAGAGCCGGTAACGCCACACTCTTTTGCTATATCGTTCAAGTAGTCCAGCTCTTCGCAGCTCACCTCGTAGAGTTTGCTCATTCCCTCGTGTGTTTCGTACATCTTTTGTCCTACGGTTTCATAGTCGTTGCGTTCGAGAGCATCGCAGACATCAAGTACTCGTTGTACTTCTTCGATGACGTATTCCGCACGCATGTAATCTTCTGAAGATACTTCGCTCTTCACCTCTTCGAGCATCGCCATGGAGGCATCACGTAGAAACTCTACCTCCGGATGGCGTTTCTGTATCGCTTTCACCACGTTTTCGCAAGACTCTCTGCGCTTGTTGTAGGCAGAAGAAGCGAGTTCGTGCTTCACGACAGAGTCTAAAAGCACCAATTTATAACCTTGCGGATGGAATGGGAAATATTTATGTTCAAGCGTCTTGCAGTCCAAACGAATCAAGTGATCCTTCTTACCGAATACGCTGGCAAACTGATCCATGATGCCGCACTTTACTCCCACATACTTGTGTTCAGTAGCTTGTCCGATCTTTGCAAGCTCAAACTTATCTATCTTACCGCCTCCGAACATTTCGTTGAGCGCATAAGCGTAAGTGCTTTCAAGGGCAGCGGAAGAAGACATACCTGCTCCGAGAGGAACATCACCCGCAAAAGCGGTATTGAATCCCTTTACTTCCACACCGCGTTCGATGAGTTCACGGCAGACACCATAGATATATTTCGCCCATGATGTACGTGGAGCATCATCCGGTCCGAGCCCGAACTCGATATAGTCTTTAAGGTCTATCGAGTAGGCGCGCACTTTATCTGTACCGTTTGGCTTTATTTCAGCCATCATGCCTTTATCTATCGCACCGGGGAATACAAAGCCCCCGTTATAGTCTGTATGTTCTCCTATCAAATTTATACGTCCCGGAGAAGCGAACACTTCCCCTGTAGATCCATCGAAGTGCTTGATGAATCTACTTCTTACGAAATCTAATTCCATAGCTTCATATTGTTTATTTATATTGTAAAAGGGTTACGCACCCTTGTCGCGTTTAAGTACCTTATAGCCTACAAGTGCATAGTAGAGAAGATAGATCTCACCGGCTATCACGAGGAGCCATGTCCAGTCCCAGCCGCCAATCTTATCTGCCAACACACCTTGTACGAACGGCAATACCGCTCCACCTACTACCCCCATCATGAGAGCACCCGAACCTTTAGAGGTATAGCGTCCGAGACCTTCGACAGCCAAGGAGAAGATGGCGGGCCACATGATTGAGTGGAAAAGACCGGCACCTACAAGCAACCAAGGGTTCTTGGTCATCATCGTAGCGACGATGAACAGCGTGGCACCTATGGAGGTTACCATGAGCTGAGTATTGGCTTTCACCTTGCTGAGGAAGCTGCCAAGCAGACGACCCACAAGCATACCGAACCAGTAGAGAGAAGCCATCTTGCCTGCGGTTTTAAGGTCAAAGCCGAGGTCGGTAGCGTAGAGATTGATATTTGAACCTGCTGCCACTTCCACACCTACGTATGCAAAGATGGCGATAACACCCAATGTCAAGTGGCGGAAACTCCATACACTCTCTGTAAGAACCTCGCCTGCTTTCTTCTCCGTACTTGCAATAGTAGGGAGGTTAAGGCGTGGCAACACAGCGATGATAACCACTACCATAAGCATCAGAACAAGGATGGGGATGTAGAGAGAAGTGATGTTGATGTTGAGGACATCCTGATTGGCAAAGATCACAGCGGTAACAAAAAGAGGACCGATGGTGGTCATTGTGGAGTTACCCACGCCGGCGATGGTCTGGCGTTGTACTCCGGATGTTCCCTTAACGTCGCACGCCACAATGTACGGATTGATTACGGCTTGAAGGAAAGTAAGTGCAGTACCTGCCACGAACGCTGCAAGCAAGAAGATGTAATAAGCCATCGGCAGTTCGATAGGCCCTGTGTACTTGAAGTTTTCCGTACTTCTTGCTTCGTCCAGAGTGGCTTGGAAGTTAACGATGTCGAATTTATCGAACACATAAGCAGAGATCTCATAAAGACCGAAAGCCGCCACAAGGATGGAGAGACCCAGTATAAGCGTCTTCTTGTAGCCGTTCTTCTCGATGAATCTGCCACTCACAGTACCCATCACAAGATAGGCAAGGAAGAAAGAGAAAACCAACAGAGTGGTAAAAGTATTGGTGTACTCGCCCCCTTTGATCAGGAACGCCGCTTCCATTGGTTTCTGAAGTTGCTGGTTAAGACTCGTGATAAGTCCGACAAGCGACATAAGCACCACCATTATTATAAATGGTACGGTGTAGCTTTGCTTTTGATTTGTAGTCATACTGATTTCTATTATTGTTTTTAGTTATTATCTCTCGACAGAAAAACGGAACTCGCTCTCCGAGTGGAACATCTCGCCCGGACGAAGAAGAGTAGAAGGATACTCCGGACGGTTTGGAGAGTCCGGATAGTGCTGTGTCTCGAAACAGACCGCCGAACGAGCAGGATAACGCTGATCGAACTTCCCTCTGATATTTCCGGTCATCCAGTTTCCGGTGTACACCTGCATAGCCGGTTCGGAAGAGAATACCTCCAATACGATGCCGGTCTTTGGCGATACACAGCGGCAGCAGAGCCCGTACTCTCCTTCCGGTTTATCTATTATGTAGCTGTGGTCATAGCCTCTCGCCCAGATGAGCTGGTCTATCGGCGTATCTATTCTCTCGCCTATGGTGTGCGGTGTAGTAAAGTCGAACGGAGTACCGATCACCGATTCCGGCTTGCCGTAGGGGATTGCCGTCTGATCCGTAGGCAGGTAGTGTTTGCCCTGAATGGTAAGAACGTGATCATGGATGGAAGCATCGCCCGCACCGGAAAGGTTGAAGTAAGAGTGGTTTGTGAGGTTCAGTACAGTAGGTGCCGTGGTTGTTGCCTCATAAGTCATGTGCAAAGCTCCTTCGCCGGTCATCTTATAGGTGAGCGTTGTAGTGAGTTCGCCCGGATAGCCTTCCTCTCCATCGGCAGAGACATACTCAAGTACAAGAGTGTCCGGTGTGGCATTCTTCACGCTCCAAACCTTGGCGTTGAACCCCTGAATACCGCCATGAAGCGAGCTGGAAGTCTGGTTGAGCGGTAGCGAAAAGGTCTTGCCGTCTATGGTGAACGATCCGTTGTTGATACGATTGGCATATCTGCCGCAGATACCACCGAAATACTGCTCTTCGGAGTCTATGAACTCTTGTAGAGAGTCGTGTCCCAAAACGACATCCACACGGTTGCCGTCCTTGTCCGGAACGATCAGTGAAACTACTTTTGCGCCAAAATTGGTAATGTAGGCCTCTACGCCTTTTCCGTTGGATAGGTGATAAAGATCCACCTCTTTCCCCTCATGAGAGGTCTTAAATAAGTTCCTTTGTGGAATATGAATATTGCTCATATCTGTATGTAATATTTATACTCATTCAAAAGTACTATTTTTTGTTGATATTCTTGCTGTAAAAGTTCTAAACAGAGAGACGGGAATAATTTATTTCCACTTACTCCCGAATATTATTCAAAGAATTTCTGTTTTTGCCTGTATTCGGACTGAAATATTACTCATTGAAGAGAGCATCTCTTCGATAAGAACATCCCACGTAACAGCGATGTTTATCTGCCGGGGCTTATCCTTTAGTGCTTTTCCCCGAAACCTTTAGTGCTTTTCTCTAAAACCTTTAGTGCTTTTCCCCGAAACCTTTAGTGCTTTTCTCCAAAACCTTTAGTGCTTTTCTCCAAAACCTTTAGTGCTTTTCTCCAAAACCTTTAGTGCTTTTCTCCGAAACCTTTAGTGCTTTTCTCCAAAACCTTTAGTGCTTTTCTCCAAAACCTTTAGTGCTTTTTCCCGAAACCTTTAGTGCTTTTCGCCCAAACCTTTGGAGAATCTTTTTCAAACCCGTTTGTAAAAACTTTTATCCCTTATCAAATCTTTCTCTAAACCGCTTCGCTTCCCCATTTCAAGGCTCGACCGGCAGAAATCACGCCTTGACCGGCAGGTTTCAAGCCTTGTTGCCTGCAAATCGGAGCTTGATTTGAAAAAGTTAATCGCTTCAAAGGAACTTTTTATGCTGTTGGGGAGTTTTTCTGAAGCAGTTCTTAATATCTATCATTAACGCTATCTTTGTTCTATGAACAAGGCGCAGAAAGATTTGGTGGTGATCATGGGACCCACAGCAAGCGGAAAGACAGCCGTGGCAGCCCATCTTGCTCTTCTTATGGGAGGCGTTATCTTGAGCGGAGACTCCCGACAGGTTTACAGAGGAATGGATATAGGAACAGGGAAAGACCTGGCAGACTACACCGTCTCCGGAGTAAACATCCCTTATTATCTCATCGACATCTGCGAGCCGGGCGAAGAGTACAACATCTTCAGGTATAAAAAGGACTTTGCCGAAGTGATGAATGCACTACCGAAAGAGACTCCGAAGATTCTTTGCGGCGGGAGCGGTCTTTACATCGAATCTGTTCTGAACGCCTACGAGATGGCAGATGTGCCGGAAGATCCGCTGTTTAGAAAAAGTCTCGAAGCCTTTAGCCTCGAAGAGCTGATAGAGCAGCTGAAAGCACACACCACTCTTCACAACAGCACGGATACCTCTTCACGAAAGCGTGTGATCCGGGCACTGGAGATAGCCAAACACTCTCACTCCGGCACACTTCCGCACAAAGGAGAGCCGCTCAGCTACGACCTTTTTGCAATAGAGATCAGCAGAGAGCTGAGACGGAAGAGGATCACCGAACGGCTTCATGCCCGTCTGCAAGAGGGGATGATAGAAGAGATCGAAGCGCTTTTGCGTGCCGGCGTACCGGAAGAGATGCTGTTGCAGTACGGACTCGAATACAGATACATCACTCTCTATCTAAGGGGCAAGCTAAGCCGTGAAGAGGCTGTTTCTCAGCTGGGAATAGCCATACATCAGTTTGCCAAAAGGCAGATGACATGGCTTAGAGGCATGCCGAAGCGAGGGCTTAACGTGGAATGGGTAACGCCCGAAGCCACTCCGGCAGAGACGGCACAGAAGATATTGGACAGAATAAAACAAAAACAAAACGAGATATGACCCTATTGGAAAGACTCACTTCAAGCAAAAACTTCTTCCTGCTTGCCGGTCCTTGCGCCATAGAAGACAGGGATACGGTGATGCACACGGCAGAAAAGCTGAAGGAGATAACAGAAAGACTACAGATTCCGCTCGTACTCAAAGGCTCTTACAGAAAAGCAAACCGCTCTCGGTTGGACTCTTTTACCGGAATAGGAGACGAGAAAGCGTTGAAGATTCTGCACGAAGCAGGCAAGACATTCGACCTGCCTACCGTAACGGATATTCACGAGACTTTCGAGGCGGAAATGGCTGCGGCATATGTGGATGTGCTTCAGATCCCGGCGTTTCTGTGCAGACAGACAGACCTTTTGGTGGCTGCCGCCAAGACCGGAAAGGTGGTGAACGTGAAGAAAGGACAGTTCATGTCTCCCTCCGGCATGCGCTTCTCCGCAGATAAGATCACCGAAAGCGGAAACCCTAACGTGATTCTGACGGACAGAGGAACAACGCACGGATATGGAGACTTGGTGGTGGACTTCCGAAGCATCCCCATAATGCAGGAGACGGGACACCCTGTGGTGATGGATGTAACCCACTCTCTGCAACAGCCCAACTCCTCTTCGGGCGTGACGGGAGGCTTACCGCATCTTATCGGGACCATCGCTCGCGCCGCCATCGCAGTGGGTGCGGACGGACTCTTTATAGAGACTCATCCCGACCCCTCAAAGGCTTTGTCGGATGGGGCTAATATGCTACCTTTGTCCAAGATAGAAGAGCTGCTCGGCTTGTGTGTTCGCATACGTGAAGCAGTGGCTCGACAGTAAAAGATTAGAACAAAAGATTTAGACCCCGAAAGAGATATGAAACAGAAAGCCTCTATCCTTACTGCAAGCGCTCTGCTTACAGGTCTGGTGGCTCCGGCTGTCGCTATGCAGAAAGGGCAACATCCTCTAAGAACAAAAGATGGGAAGCTGTTCAATGTGATCTATATCATGGCCGATGACTTGGGCTATGGCGATCTCAGCTTCTACGGGCAACAGAAATTTCGGACACCCGAAATAGATCGGCTCGCAGAGAGAGGAACGGCTTTCATGCAGGCTTATGCCGGAACATCGGTCAGCGCACCCTCGCGAGCAAGTCTGCTCACCGGCTTGCATACCGGACATACCCATGTGAGAGGCAACAGAGAGATAGCCCCCGAAGGACAGGAACCGGTAGGAGACAGCACCACTTACACCCTCGGCAAGCTCTTCAAGAGTGCAGGCTATGCAACCGGAATATTCGGGAAGTGGGGATTAGGCTATCCCGGCTCGGAAGCGACACCCGACAAGATGGGCTTCGATGAGTTTTTCGGTTACAACTGTCAGCGGATGTCTCACCGTTATTTCCCCGTTTACCTTTGGGATAATGACAAGAAAGTGTTCTACCCGGAGAATGAAAACGACGGCAGGAAGACCTTTTCGGGTCATGAGATTCACCGCCGGGCATTAAAGTTCATAGAGCATCATCAAGATGAACCGTTCTATGCGATGCTGACCTATACGCTTCCGCATGCAGAGCTTAATCTGCCTCACGACTCTATCTACCACTCATACGTCGGGAAGTTTCCGGAGGAGAAGCCGTTCGTTTACAGGGGCGGTTATCCCGCGTCGGAGCGTCCGTACACCTCTTTTGCCGCAATGGTTGCGCAGCTGGACGCGTACGTCGGAGAAGTGGTGCGGAAAGTGGAGGAGCTTGGAATGGCAGAAAGAACCATCATTATAGTAACCAGCGATAATGGTCCGCACAGAGAAGGCGGAGCGGATCCGGATTACTTCAAAAGCTATGGTCCATTGCGCGGTGTGAAGAGAGACCTTTACGAAGGAGGCATACGCGTTCCGTTCGTGGTCTATTGCCCCGGACTCATCCCGGCATCAAGGCAGGAAGAGACCCCGATAGCCTTTTGGGATTTGATGCCGACCTATGCCGCCATGGTGGGGCGCACGCTGCCTGCCAAAACGGACGGGCACAACATCCTGCCTCTGCTTATGGGGAAAAAGCAGCCGAAGCTATCGAAGCGCACACTCTACTGGGAGTTTCATGAAGATGGAGGCAAACAGGCGGTACGTCTTGGCGATTGGAAGCTGATCCGAACTAAGATAGCAACCGGAGCACCCAAGCTGGAGCTGTTCAACATCGCCAAAGACATCAGGGAGGAACAGAACCTCATCGACCGCTATCCGAAGGTGGCGAAAAGCCTTGAAGCTATCATGGAGAGGGAGCGTACGGAGTCGAAGCTGTTCGATTTTGGTCGAGTCTCTTTTCTTAAGCGCACGCAGACACAAAAGAGTACCACAAACTAAACATAAGATATAAGATATGAAGCCAACACTATTTGTTCTCGCTGCCGGAATGGGTAGCAGATACGGCGGACTCAAACAGCTCGATGGCGTGGGTCCAAGCGGAGAAACCATCATGGACTACTCTATCTACGATGCTCTCCGTGCCGGTTTCGGAAAGCTTGTCTTCGTGATCCGAAAAGATTTTGAAGAAGATTTCCGCAAGATCATTGTCTCAAAATATGAGAAGCACATCCCGGTTGAAGTGGTTTTCCAGGCGATAGACGCTCTACCCGAAGGCTTCAAAGCACCGGAAGGAAGAGAGAAACCATGGGGAACGAACCATGCCGTGATGATGGGCGAGAGCGTGATCGACGAGCCGTTTGCCGTGATCAATGCAGACGATTTCTACGGCAGGAACAGCTTTGAAGTCCTTGCCGAAGAGCTTCGCAGCATGGCAGGTACCACAGGAAAATACTGCATGGTGGGTTATCGGGTCGGCAACACGCTTTCCGAGAGCGGTACGGTGGCTCGCGGTGTGTGCGAAAAGGATGCCGACGGCTACCTTACGACCGTTGTGGAGCGTACCGATGTTGCCAGAGTGGACGGCAAGATCTGCTTCACCGGAGACAATGGCGAGAAGGTCGAGACGGACGAACTCACTCCCGTTTCCATGAATATGTGGGGGTTCACTCCGGACTATTTTGCTCACTCGACCACGGCTTTTGTAGACTTTTTGCGTGAAAACATCAACAAGCCGAAGGGCGAATTTTATATCCCCTTGGTGGTAAACAATCTGATCCGAGACGGAAAAGCCACCTGTAAAGTACTCGATACGACCTCCAAGTGGTTCGGTGTAACCTATGCGCAAGACCGTCCCGAAGTGGTGGCAAAGCTCCAAAAGCTTGTGGATGAGGGCGAATACCCTAAGAAGTTGTTCTCTTAAACTCCCTGCAAGGAGCGCAGACTCCAACCGTCAATCCCAAAAACATAGCAGCATCAGCCGGAAGAGATCCTCTCCCGGCTGATGTTTTTATATCCGGAATCGCCATCCGACCTCCCTTTTGCTCTTCTCCGAAACGGCTTTGAAAGAAGAAAATACACCTCTCCGAAACGGAAAGAAAAAACTTCTGAAACCAACGGGATAAAGCCTGAGCAAAAAAGCTGTATAGCTTTCCTCAGATTCCTGTGGTGTTTTCTTGGAATTGTTTTTGCGGTTTTCTCTGTTTCCTGTTATGGCGCGATGTCAAAGAGATCGATGTCGAGCGTCAAAGTATTGACCCTGAGTATTTTCCCCGATAGAGTGGAGGGGAGTCCGAGCAGAACTTTGACCGCCTCGGCAGCCATGAATGAGCCGATCACGCCGGCAGTAGCCCCAAGCACTCCCACGACAGAACGGTCGGAGGCAGGGTCGTAGTCGGCAAAAAGATCGCGATACCCGCCACTGCCGTTGTGGTGAAACAGCGAGGTCTGACCGGTGAACTCCGACACGGCTCCATACAGATACGGAATGGAGAGCGCCGCAGCCGTCTCATCCATCAGGTAGCGAGTGGCAAGATTGTCGCAACCATCAATCAAAAGGTCATATCCGGCAGCTATGCGCATTGCATTCTCCGCAGAGAAAGGTTCGTTGTAAGCGACCGGCGAGCAAGCAAAATCGAGCTTGCGCAGACGCTCCGCCGCCACAATGGCTTTCGGCCTGCCCAGATCTTCCTCCCGATAAAGGATCTGACGCTGGAGGTTGGAGAGGCTCACGGTATCGAAGTCGACAATCCCGATCTGCCTCACTCCGCATGCAACGAGATAGTAAAGGATGGGAGAAGCGAGTCCGCCCGCACCCACAACCAATACTTTCTTGGAGGAGAGCCGGCGTTGTCCCGCCTCTCCGATCTCAGGGAGCATGGTCTGCCTCCGGTATCTCTCCGAGAAAGAGGCTTGAAGAGAAGTGTTCACATCCATTCGTCCCAGTCTTTCCACACAGGTTCGTACCCTTTTGCTCTGATTGCCACAGCCATCTCTTCCACGCTTCTTCCATCGTTTATGACAAACTGTTCCAGCTCTTTGTGAGGAGCGGAAGCGTATCCGCCCGGCTCTGTGCTCGAGGCTGCACTCATCGTCGTAACGCCTATGCGCATTGCCATGTCCCGGAACTCCGCACTCTCTCTGGTGGAAAGAGATATATCAACTTCCGGGTCGAAGATACGGTAAGCGCATATCAGCTGTGCCATCTGTCTGTCGCTGATAGGATCTTTCGGCATGAAAGATCCGACATGAGGACGCAATCGAGGCAGAGAGATGGAGTATTTGGTCCTCCAGTGAGAGCGCTCCAGATAACGCAGATGAAGGGCAGTGAAGAAAGAGTCGGTACGCCAGTTTTGAAGTCCGAGCAGAGCACCTATACCTATTTTATTCACTCCCGCAGTACCGCAACGGTCGGGAGTCTCCAGCCTGAAGCGGAAGTTTGCTTTCTGTCCGCGGGGATGAAAGTCCGGATAGGTGCGTTCGTTATAGGTCTCCTGATAGACACAGACATAGCTGATACCGGCATCGACCAAGCGGGCATACTCTTCCGTCAGAAGAGGCTGAACCTCCAAAGAGATCTGCGCAAAGTGAGGACGCACGGCTTTTACGATCTTCTCGTAGTAGTCCGCATCCGTCAGACGAGGAGCCTCTCCCGATACAAGAAGAAGATGTCGGAAGCCCCACCTTTTCAGTACCTCTATCTCTTCCATCACCTGATCCACTTCCAGCTTTACTCTGTGAATCTTGTTATGACAGTTGAAACCGCAATAGACACAAGAGTTGGAGCAGTGGTTCGATACATAAAGCGGAATGTACATCTGGATGGTACGACCATAACGTCTCAGTGTAAGCTCTTCCGCCTTCTTCGCCATCTCTCTTAGAAACGGTTCTGCGGCGGGAGAGATAAGGGCTTTGAAATCTTCCGGAGTGCAACGCTCCTTGGATAAAGCTATCCGCACATCCCGGTCTGTCTTGTTGAAGATGGAGTTCTCTTCGGTATCCCAGTCGTGTTTGATCAGTTCGTCATAAAAGGTCATTGTCTCTCTTGTTTCAGGTTGGCACATCTTAATCGTTGAAAAATCCGTCTATCGGAGAAGTTGCAGACGCGCAGTTCATCACCGCCGGCAATCCTGCTTCATAGGCTATGCGCCCTGCCTCTACGGCAAGTTTGAACGCTCTTGCCATAGCCACGGGATCGCCCGCACTGGCAATAGCGGTATTGACAAGCACTGCATCGGCTCCCATTTCCATCGCTTCCGACGCATGAGAGGGAGCACCAAGACCGGCATCTATCACTACCGGGACGCGGCTCTGTTCGATAATGATCCTAAGCAGATCGCGAGTAGAAAGTCCTTTGTTGGTGCCTATCGGAGCACCGAGAGGCATTACCGCCGCCGCTCCTGCTTCCTCCAAATATTTACACAAGATAGGATCAGCCTGAATGTAAGGCATTACTATAAACCCCTCTTTAGCCAATACTTCCGTGGCTTTAAGCGTCTCGAACGGATCGGGCAAAAGGTACTTGGGGTCGGGATGAATCTCCACCTTTATTATACGAGAGCCGAATGCCTCGTATGCCAAACGTGCTGCAAAGATTGCCTCTTCGGCGTTCCGCGTTCCGGATGTATTGGGCATCAGCTGCACTCCGGGGCGTCTTATCGCTTCCACGAGACGGTCATGCTCATTGTCCGTTTCCACTCTCTTCAAAGCCACAGTTACCAGCTCCGAGCCGGATGCATCTATTACCCGATACATCTGTTCGTTGGAAGCAAACTTCCCGGTGCCCAAAAACAGACGGGACGAGAAGCTCTGATCTGCTATGATAAGCTTTTCCATACTTTTTTATCTCTATCTCTTTGGTTTATTAAATTCTCTATTCACTGCCTCGACAAGGGCAACACTCTCTTCGTAGGGAGACTTGGCACGGTTGATAAGCCCCGAAAGCGCAACGCCTTGTACTCCCATCCCCGCAAGTTCTCCCAAATCTTCTTTCACGATACCTCCTATTGCAAAGAGAGGAAGAGGCAGGGGGAGCTGCCGGTTATAGGCAACCAATCTCTGCATACCCTCTTTCCCCAGTATCGGACTCAAGAGTCTCTTTGTCTCCGTATGTCTGTAAGGTCCCACTCCCACGTAGTCCACGCCTTGAAGAGCCCTCATTGCAATATCTTCCGGTCGGTTGCATGTTCCTCCCACAATCTTATCAGGTCCCAATCTTTTGCGAGCTTCCGATGGCGCAATATCTTTCAAACCCAAATGCACGCCATGTGCATCGCAGGCAAGAGCCACTTCGACATCATCATTGATAATGAGAGTACCGCCGTAGCTGTCCACCAACTTTTTCAGCGGAAGAGCCAAAGAGAGCCTCTCCGATGAGGTTGCCTCTTTCATCCGAAGCTGAATCCATCTCACTCCGGCATCAAGAGCAGCTTTCGCCCGGCTCAATACCTCTTCTTTGTCGTAACTGTCGGTGATATACTGCAAACGGCACGCCGAGAGTCTCGCCTTTTTAGAGAGCAAGCCCGAATGGTCATGAGTGCCAAGGAGAGTGGTATTGGAGCGACGAAGAGCATCCACCAAAAGCTGGGATAAACGACATGCCGTCGGAAGATCGTACCCTTGCGCCAGTCGTGTGGCTATACCTGCGGAGAGGACACATCCTGTCCCATGCTTATCCCAAGGGGTCTTCGGAACGGTGAAGACGCGGCTCGTACCATCCGACAACAGGAGAATATCTTTCACGCAAGATGATTCGGAAAAATCTCCATGCCCTCCTTTCAGCAGGATATTCACACGATATTTTTGAGCCAAAACCATCAACTTCTCCGGCTGAACGGTACCAAACAACCGCTGACACTCGGGAAGATTGGGAGTTATAAGAGTGATGCTCTCCAACAGCTGCTCCAAGACATCTTCCTCCCAACGTTCATGGAGCGCATTATCCGAGGCTGACGCTTTCAATACAGGGTCCCAAACAATATGCCTTACTCCGTTCTTCTTCAACACCGAAGCGATGCGAAGAGCATCTTCAAGAGAACTCACAAGTCCGATCTTGGCAGCCAACGGACGATGTTTTTCCAAAAGACATCTCAGAGGAGCCTTTATCTGCTCGGCGGGTATGGGCATACACTTCTCAAAATGAAGCTCATGCTGTATCGTAAGAGCCGTGATAACGGAAAGGGGATAACCGCCCAAAGCCTCTATGGCTCTTATATCTGCCGCCACGCCTGCACCCGAACAAGGGTCATGCCCGGCGATGGTAAGCACTTCGGGACGAGGAAGTCGGAGAAAAGCCTCTTCAAGATTTTCCCCTGCCTCTGCAAGGTATCCCAAAACGGCACAACCCGAAAAGCCCCAATCCGAAACCCTGACAGCTCTCTCCGGAGTGATACCACCCAAAGCGATGACCGAGAATGGAAGCGAGGAGAGTTCGGCTCTGCACCGCTCTCTATCCAGGCTTCCCTGATAACCGGGCTTGGATATGCTGTCGAACAGAGGGCTCAAAAGGGCATACGAAGGCACGAACGGCAATGCGCCCAACTCCTCTATGCTGTGAGCAGAAACGGATATCCGCCCCACTCTCTCCTGCCATTCCGCATACTCGGAGAGGCGATCGGAGCGGAGATGAACTCCTCCAACTCCGGCGGTCTCCACCAAATCGAAATGGTCGCAAAGCACCACTCTGTGCCGATACTCCGGCTCGATGGCACATATTGCCGCTTTGTAAGCCTCATGGGAAGCGTTCGGAAGTCGCAGATGAAGAGCTTCCAATCCCAAGGCAAACAGGCTGTTGTATCTGCCTATAACCTTAGGGGAAGCATCGGGAGGTGTTATTACTATAAGCATTGTTCCTTATCTCGTTAGGGAATAGATGTGTTCTTCTCCTGTTTATGCTTCCTCTTTTATTCTGTTGTGCAGGTTTTTGGACGCACGCATAGAGCAGAAATGTTCTCCGCACATCGAGCAGAAGTGAGCCGTCTTATGCCCCTCTGCCGGGAGTGTTTCGTCATGAAACTTCAGTGCGGTCTCGCTATCCAAAGCGAGGTGAAACTGATCTCTCCAGCGGAATTCGTATCGAGCCTTGCTCATGGCATAGTCTCTGAAGTAAGCCGAAGGGTGTCCCTTGGCAAGGTCTGCCGCATGAGCTGCCAGCTTGTAGGTAATCACACCCTCCTTTACATCGTCTCTGTTCGGAAGACCAAGGTGTTCTTTCCGTGTAACATAGCAGAGCATGGATGTGCCGTACCACCCTATCATGGTTGCTCCGATAGCGGATGTTATATGGTCGTATCCCGGTGCAATGTCTGTAACCAACGGGCCGAGCGTGTAGAATGGAGCCTCATTACAGAGTTCGATTTGCAGCTCCATATTTTCCTTTATCTTCTGCATGGGAACGTGTCCGGGTCCTTCGATTATAACCTGCACATTGTGTCGGTCTGCAATGCGAGCCAGTTCTCCCAGTGTGCGAAGCTCGGCAAACTGCGCCTCATCATTGGCATCCGCAATGCTTCCGGGGCGAAGACCGTCACCGATGGATACCGCCACATCGTAGCGTGCAAGGATCTCGCAAATCTCTTCGAAGTGTTCGTAAAGGAAGCTCTCCTGCTTGTGCATCGTACACCAATTCGCCATAATGGCTCCTCCACGAGAGACTATGCCGGTAAGCCTGTTCATTGTGAGCGGAATGTGTTGCCAACGAAGACCGGCATGGATAGTGAAGTAGTCCACCCCTTGCTCCGCCTGCTCTATGAGGGTATCCTTGTAGATCTCCCAGTTGAGCTTGGAAACATCTCCTTTTACCTTCTCTAAAGCCTGATAGAGAGGCACTGTACCCACCGGTACGGGCGAGTTTCTCACAATCCATTCACGTGTTTCGTGGATGTTGCGACCGGTGGAGAGATCCATTATTGTATCCGCTCCCCAGCGAATAGCCCACACTGCCTTCTCCACCTCTTCCTGAATGGAGCTGGTCAGAGGCGAGTTCCCGATATTGGCATTCACCTTTACCAGGAAGTTCCGACCTATAACCATCGGTTCGCTTTCGGGGTGGTTGATATTGGCAGGCAGGATGGCACGACCGGCTGCTATCTCTTCACGGACGAACTCCGGCGTGATAAGCTCCGGAAGATGTGCGCCGAACGACTCCCCTTTCTCCTTCTTGTACTGCTCTTTGATCTGATCGCAGAGCTGATTTTCACGGATAGCCGCATACTCCATTTCGGGAGTGATGATACCCGCTCTGGCATAAGCCAGCTGTGTAACGCACTTGCCCTCCTGCGCCACAAGCGGATGATCTTCCAGGTGTTCAAAGCGAAGATAATCGAGACGACTGTCTGCACGACGCTCTCGACCATATTCGGAAGTGAGGTTCTCCAACCTCTCCGTATCTCCGCGAGCGGCTATCCACTCTTGGCGGAGCTTGGGCAGTCCCTTGCGTGGATCCGCATGATAGTCCGGATCTGTATAAGGACCGGAAGTGTCGTACACCACTACCGATTCGTTTTCTGTCCGTACACCCTTGTCGTCAATAGTAGGAGAGAGATCTATACGGCGCATCGCCACTCTAATATTGTGCATCTTGCCGGGAACGTAGATCTTTACGCTGCCGGGCAGAGGCCCTGTCGAAATAGTCAGATTTTCTGTTTGGTCTTTTGCTCTCATCTTATAGCTTTTTCTTTTTGATGTTATTGTGTGATATGTTTTCTGCGTTGTGTGGTTCATCCGCCCCGTACTGCTCCGATGATGAGTATATCATCTCCCGGTCGGATTATGGTCTCTGCCCATGCCGTACGCTTGATGATGGTTTTATTGATAGCGACGGCGACATGCCCATTCTCCCATCCATGCTCTTTCAGGATGGTTTCCAGCGAACTGTTTTCCGGTATCTCTATCCGTTCTCTGTTGAGTGTAATCTCCATATTTCCCCGTAGATTTAATACGTTAAACAAGCATACAAATAAAAAAAGGCAGCTAAGCCGAAGACTTAACCACCATGAATATCAAAGGGGAAAATGGACAAAATATAAAGCTGCAACCATGGCGCAAACGCGCCACCGTATGATGAAGACTTCTTTTCCCTACGCCAGCATTATCCGGATCAGGTTACGGGTATCATCTCAGCCTATACACGATATTCTGCTTACACAGATCCATATATATGGCACCCCCAAGAATGTTGATGGGTTAGTCTTTTTGCCTAACCGAGCACAAAGGTACACTATTTCCCGAAAGATCAAATGTTTTTTATAAAAAAGTAGCCGACAGAGGGCAAGAAGATAGACATTCCCACTCTTTATTCCTTCTCCTGCCCCCCTTTTACCCCCACCCATTTTTCTCCAAACGTGTCTAAAAGTCTTTCTAAACGTGTACACTTCCGCTTTTTAACAGATTAAAAAGTGAAAATCAAGGTTTGAATACCGGAAATCAAGCCATGATACCCTACATTCAAAGCTCGACTTCCAACGCTCAAAGTTTGACTTCCAAAAGTCGGGGCTTGAATGAAAAATGTAGAAAGGTTCAAGGGAAGATCTGTTCGTATTAAATCTCTTTTGTAAACAGGTTCGGGAGAAAAAGATGTGCGGAACAGAGCAAGAGTGGAAGCAGAGCAGACCAAATGAGAAAAGGAGAGAAGAGGTACTGTGCCTCTTCTCTCCTTTTTGGATATAGGGTATTGATCCGTGAGGGATCTGCTTATTTGCCTTCTTCTTTTACGCCCTTGAATACCACTTCAAAGTATCTGCCGTTTGCAAGGATTTCCTTGAGGTAGGCTTGTATGCCTTGAGGAGTGATGGACTTCAATGTCTTCAAGTAGTCTGTGTGAAAGTCTTCACCATACTCGATTTCCCTCCAAATAAGCCCCAACCAATATGAGTTTTCGTTGAGACGTTCGTGGTAGTTCTTCTCCATGTTAAGGATACTTTTTTCAAGGTAAGAGCTGTCTATGCCTTTTTCAGCCATTTCCTTAAGCTCGCTCTTCACTTTGTTGTTGAGAGCTTCTGCCTTTTCAGGAGCTGTGTTGAAGACGATGTTGAGTCTCTTTGTAGCCACAGGGTATCTGCTGTAAGAGCCGTTTACGGATACGCCATAAGTACCTCCCTCTTCTTCTCGAATGGATTTGGTGTACTGTTGGCTGAGGACAGCTGTAAGAAGATCCATCTTGAGTTCGTTTTCAAGAGAGATTTTGCCATCTGCGGCATAAAGATCCACAACCACAGCCAGAGGTGTATCCACTGTCTTGGAGAAGTGGTTTATTCGACCTTTTGCAGCAGTTCCGGGAACTTTATCACTCATTGCTTTTTCTCTGACCTTAGTGGCAGGAAGAGAGGCGATATACTGCTCTACGAAGGGCTTAATCTCTTCTTCTGTAAAGCTACCCACAAGAGCGAAAGTGAAGTCGCCTGCATTGGAGAAACGTTCTTTGTAGATTGCCATGATGCGGTCGTAGTTGGCCTTTTCAAGGTTCTCTACAGAAAGGGCTGCCACTCGCTTATCGTTGTTGAAGATTGTCGCCGAGATGCTGTCCGGCAATACGGACATAGGGTTGGCCTTTTGGCTGTTGAGGTTGCTGATGGTGCGTTCTTTGAATGCTTGATAAGCTTCTTTGTCTGTGCGCTTGGCTGTGAAGTTGAGGTAAAGAAGCTGGAACATGGTTTCCAAATCGTCCTTTGTGGATGATCCTGATACGTTTTCGCCAACATAGTCTACCGATGTAGACACGGAAGCAGAACGACCTGCAAGAACCTTTGGAAGGTCTGTTGCAGAGAACTGTGCCAATCCACCCACTTCAATGGCAGAACCGAATACTTTGGCGTTATCCAACTCTTTTTCGTAATAAGGCAGGAGACCTCCCTTGCTGCGACCGCTCAAAAGGATCTGGTTCTCTTTCAATGTTGTAGGCTTGACGTAAACCACGGCACCGTTGCTGAGTGTCCACTTGTCTGCACCAAAGGATATGTTTTTCTCTACTTTGGTTACCTTGCCCGGTTTAGGCAGTGTCTCCATCAACTTAACGTTTGAAACAGTCTCCTTGATAGGCTCTACCGCTATCGCGTTTGCCTCTTTGTACATCGCCAAAGTGGCTTCCTTTGTAGGCATTTCCACACCTTCTTTCTCCGGTCCGAGTACCATGATGGAAAGGTTGTCGTATGGAGCGATGAGGCTTTGCTGTACATACTGATTGAGTCCTGCAAGAGGAATGTTTGGAGCAAGCTGGTCAAACATCATCTTCTTAGTCTCCGGAGTGAGGAGCATACCACCCTTAAGGAAGTACTCTTTATACTCTTCGGCATAAGAAGCATTCTTACGGTTTGCCTTGCCTTTTACCGCATTGTCGAGGTTTTTAAGGAACTCTGTTTTGGCACGATCGTATTCACCTTGAGTGATACCGTATTTTATAAGTCTGTTCTTCTCTGCCACCAGTGCGTTCATAGCCTCTTTAAGTCCACCCTCTTTTACTTGTGCCGTAAAGCCAAAAGCATCTTTGGTTACTGCAAAACCAAGCAAACTGCCATCTTCGACACCGGCTCCGAGGAATGGTGCATTAGGTTTATGTGCGATCTCTTCCAAGCGTTCGTTCATGGCATAAGTAACCACATAGGAAAAGTATTCCAAAAGAATGCCCTTGATAGAAGCACGATCTTCTCTTGAAAGAGCGTCTCTCTTGTAGTTGAGCATGAGTAAAGTCATTGGAGATTCCTTGTCTGTGGCAATACCTATAAGGGGTTCTTGGTGATCTTCAACCTTAGTATATACACGCTCGGCAGCATCCGGACCGGGAGCAGGAATGTCTTTGAAAATCTCTTTGATCTTGTTTTCGACATAATTCACATCAACATCTCCCACGATGATGAGACCTTGAAGATCCGGGCGATACCACTTCTTGTAGTAGTCTCTAAGCTCTTGATACTTGAAACCATTTACTACCTCCATGCTACCTATAGGCATACGCTTGCCATAAAGGTTGCCTTCAGGGAAGATGTTAGGTAGAACTTTCTCAAGCATTCGAGAGAATGCGTTACGACCGCCTCTCCATTCTTCGGTAATCACACCGCGCTCTGCGTCGATCTCTTTTTCTTCCAAAGAGATACATCCGGACCAGTCGTGCAAGATGAGCAGGCAGGAGTCCACAATGCCTTGACGGGTAGTAGGAGCGTCCATGATGGTGTAAACGGTTTCGTCAAAACCGGTATATGCGTTGAGATTGTAACCGAAACGCACACCTACTTTTTCGAGATAATTTATAAGGTTCTTGCCCGGAAAATTCTTTGTTCCGTTAAAAGCCATGTGCTCGAGGAAGTGAGCCAAACCGCTTTGAGAGTCTTCTTCAAGAATGGAACCTACTTTCTGAGCGATGTAGAAGTGGGCACGTTCTTTGGGTTCGGTGTTGCGACGAATGATGTAAGTGAGACCATTGTCCAACTTACCTACACGAACCTCTTGGTCTGTCGGAATCTCTTGAGCATAAGCCACTGTTCCGAAACTACAGAGTAGCGCCACAAGAGCCACTCCTCTTGAGATTAGTTTTTTTAGATTCATTTTGGTTTTGTACGTATTAGTGATGAATTTTGTGTCCTGATATATGAGCAGGGCAAAGATAGTCAAAAAGCACTATAAGAAAGAGAATTAGATATTCTTTTTTTATATAGCTCCGTTTTATTTGGAAAACGTACAGGGGAAAAATCTAAAGATCCTTATGAAGGGATCTTTTTTGACAAAAACATCCCTATGCCTGTTCCTGAAAAGGTCTTATTCTTGAAATACCGGAAAAAGAATAGCCCCAAGAAGTGTGGTTTTTTGCAGACACAATTTTTTTTCCTTACATTCGCATTGCCAGAAGAAAACCTTTTTGAAAAAGACAGATGAGTATGGGTAAAAAGGTGTTCCCTGGAAGATGAAAAAACGACACTGAAGAATATAGAATACAATAATATAAGAAGTAGATGCTCTGCAAATAAAGGCAGGCTTTACAACGTAAAAACTATTACACCACATGGCTAAGAAGTTGATCTCTGCGGCTGAAGCAGCCGCGAAAGTAAAAGACGGCATGACTCTCATGATTGGCGGCTTTCTTGGAAACGGATCCCCTGAAAATATCATAGACCTTCTTGTAGAGAAAGGCGTGAAAGACTTGACTCTCATCGTGAATGACTCCGGATTTCCGGACAAAGGATGTGGGAAGCTTGTTGCAAATAATCAAGTAAAAAAACTGATTGTTTCTCACATCGGCACTAATCCTCACTCAGGAGAAAAGATGCGTAATGGCGAGATGGAGATAGAGTTTTCTCCTCAAGGGACATTGGCAGAACGCATCCGTTGTGGTGGCTCCGGACTTGGAGGTGTACTTACTCCGGTCGGCTTAGGTACCATCATAGAAGAAGGGAAGCCCCAAGTGGAAGTGGATGGAAAGATCTTTCTGTTGGAGAAACCTCTGCGTGCGGATATTGCTTTGATAGGTGCTTCCACAGGAGACGAAATGGGTAACCTTATATATAAAGGTACAACCCAAAACTTCAATCCACTTATGGCTATGGCTGCCGATCTTGTCATTGCAGAGATTGAAGAGATAGTCCCGGCAGGCTCTTTGGCTCCGGAGAGCATACACACGCCTCATATCTTTGTTGATCATATCGTACAACACTAATGAAATAGAACTTTTAATAGTATGAAAAAATCGTTGATTCGCGTGCGCATGAGTTCTCATGACGCTCACTATGGTGGAAATCTTGTAGATGGAGCAAAGATGCTCCAACTTTTTGGAGATGTTGCAACCGAACTTCTTATCGCTCAAGATGGAGACGAAGGTCTCTTTGTCGCGTATGATAACGTGGAGTTCCTTAATCCTGTATTTGCCGGAGACTATATCGAAGCGACAGGAGAAATCACAAAATTGGGCAACACTTCTCGTAAAATGGTATTCGAGGCGAGAAAGGTAATCCGCCCAAGAACAGATATTTCTGCTTCTGCAGCTGATGTCTTGGAAGAACCTATCGTGGTGTGTCGTGCCAGCGGAACATGCGTGGTGCCTAAAGAGTGTCAAAGAAAATAAATCTTCTTGATCCTTTGGTCCTTTAACAAGATCGGGGGATAGAAATGCGAATAAGTTCTTTAACAAGAAATTACTAACACCGAGCAAGTATCGGGTGAAGCGTGTCTCGTCTCTCTCGTTCTTTTGCTCCTTATCAGAAATAGACACAATGGAAAAACTTATTATCACAGCAGCTATCTCCGGAGCGGAGGTAACTAAAGAACACAATCCCGCAGTACCTTACACTGTGGAAGAGTGCGTAAGAGAAGCAAAGTCTGCATTTGATGCAGGAGCAAGTATCATCCATCTGCATGTCCGCCGGGATGATGGTACTCCGACCCAGGATAAGCAAAGATTCAAAGAGGTAATGGATGCCATCTACGCAGCTTGTCCGGGCGTTATCATTCAACCTTCTACGGGAGGAGCTGTGGGTATGACAAATGATGAACGTCTTCAACCTACCGAACTCAAACCCGAAATGGCAACTTTAGACTGCGGAACACTCAACTTCGGCGGAGATGAAGTATTCACAAACACAGAAAATACAATCAAGTATTTCGGGCAACGCATGATAGAATTGGGCATTAAGCCCGAACTTGAGGTGTTTGACAAGAGTATGATCGACATGGCGCTCCGCCTGGCAAAAAAAGGATATATCCAATCTCCGATGCACTTTGACTTTGTAATGGGGGTAAATGGAGGTATTGCCGGAGAGATGAGAGACTTTGTTTTTCTTCGTGGCAGTATTCCAAGCGATGCTACTTATACCGTAGCAGGAGTAGGTCGATACGAATTTCCGTTAGCCATGCTTGCCATTATAGATGGAGGTCATGTGCGTGTCGGATTTGAAGACAATGTATTTATCTCTAAGGGCGTATTGGCTAAATCTAATGGAGAGCTTGTGGAGAAAGTTGTTGCAATGGCAAAAATGTTCGGCAGAGAGATTGCCACTCCTGATGAAGCAAGACAAATTTTAAGTATCAAATAAGGACTAAACAAAGTATTCTAACAAAAAAATAATTGAAACAACCGTTATGAAAAAAGGCAATAAGTACGGAACACACCGCGTGATAGAACCGGTAGGCGTTCTTCCACAACCGGCAAATAAGATCGACAACAATATGGATGAGATCTATGACAATGAGATACTCATCGATGTACAAACTCTAAATATAGACTCGGCTTCTTTCACAGATATTTCTGCTCGTGCAAATGGCGATGAAAAGAGAATTGCTGAGATCATGATGGAAATAGTAGAGAAACAAGGCAAGCACCGCAATCCTTGGACAGGTTCGGGTGGTATGCTTCTCGGAACTGTGGAAAAAATCGGAGATGCTCTTGTAGGTAAGACAGACCTTAAGGTCGGTGACAAAATAGCTACTCTTGTTTCTCTTTCACTAACCCCACTACGAATAGACAAGATCAAAGAGATTCGTAAAGATGTGGATCAAGTAGACATAGACGGAAAAGCTATCTTGTTCGAGAGTGGTATCTATGCTAAAATTCCGGCAGATCTCCCCGAAAAATTGGCTCTTTCTGCTCTTGACGTAGCAGGAGCTCCGGCTCAAACAGCAAAACTTGTTCGTCCGGGTGATACAGTGGTAATTATTGGAGCGGGTGGTAAGTCCGGTATGCTTTGCTGCTATGAGGCAAAAAAACGTGCGGGTGTAACCGGTAAGGTTATTGGCATTACTCATTCTCAAAAGAGTACGGATCGTCTTATCTCTTTAGGTTTTTGTGATCATGTATTCTCGGCAGATGCAACTCAACCTGTTCCCGTATTGGAAAAGATAGAGGCTCTTACCAATGGAGAACTTGCTGATGTAACAATCAACAATGTTAACATACCTGATACAGAAATGACAAGCATCCTTATCACTAAGGATACAGGTATAGTTTACTTCTTCTCTATGGCTACAAGCTTTACGAAAGCGGCTCTTGGAGCAGAAGGTGTAGGTAGCGACGTGACTATGTTGATCGGTAACGGTTATACCAAAGGACACGCTGAAATCACTCTTCAAGAACTCAGAGAGTCTGAAGCTCTAAGAAAGATTTTCACAGAACTCTACGCATAAGCCTTATGAGAGAAAGTAATAGGAAACTGTTCTTTCCGAATGTTTCAGATGAAGAATGGAACGATTGGAAATGGCAGGTAAAAAACAGAATAGAGACTGTCGAAGACCTTAAAAAGTATATTTCTCTCACACCGGAAGAGGAGCAAGGGATTCGAGAAAGCCTCAAGACTATAAGAATGTCTATCACACCTTACTATTTAAGTTTGATAGATCCCAACGATCCTCATGACCCGGTAAGAAAGCAGTCTATTCCGACAGAAAATGAGCTTCATGTAAGTCCTTCGGATTTACAGGACCCTCTTCATGAAGATAGCGACTCTCCTGTTCCGGGACTTACACACCGCTATCCGGACAGAGTTTTATTCCTCATCACGGATATGTGTGCAATGTATTGCAGACACTGTACAAGACGTCGCTTTGCCGGACAAAGAGACGCTGCTTCTCCTCAAAAGCGTATAGATGCGTGCATAGACTACATAGCACGTACTCCTCAGGTAAGAGACGTTCTACTTTCCGGAGGAGATGCTCTTCTTATGAGCGACTCCAAGATTGAGTACATACTGCAACGTCTTAGAGAAATTCCTCATGTGGAAATTATCCGCTTCGGATCAAGAACTCCGGTTGTAATGCCTCAGCGTATTACTCCTGAGTTTTGTGAAATGATAAAGAAGTATCATCCGATATGGCTGAATACGCACTTTAATCACCCGAACGAGATAACAAAGGAGTCGTCAGAAGCTTGTGCACGTTTGGCAAATGCCGGTGTCCCTTTGGGAAATCAAAGCGTACTCCTGCGTGGAATCAATGATTGTACTCATATTATGAAGAAGCTGGTACATGAGTTGGTAAAAATCCGTGTTCGTCCTTACTATATCTATATATGTGACCAAAGTATGGGTATCGGACACTTCCGTACTCCTGTATCTAAGGGTATAGAAATCATTGAGAATCTTCGCGGACATACTTCCGGCTATGCAGTACCGACTTTCGTTATAGATGCTCCCGGTGGTGGCGGTAAAATACCGGTTATGCCATCGTACATGATCTCTCAAAGTCCTAATCGTGTGGTAGTGCGCAACTACGAAGGTGTTATAAGCACTTATACCGAACCGGAAGATTATGTAGAAGAGTGTCACTGCGAGGGGTGCAAGAAGCAGAAAGCCAAAGAAGGCGTTGCTGCACTATTGGGAGGTCAACAACTTTCCATAGAACCTAAAGAACTTGCAAGACACAAACGGAACGAACACTAAGGCAAAAGACCATGCCCCCTTAAAAGTATGCCTTTTATAAAAGACATATTAGAGCACGAGAGTGTATCCATCGTTGGCTTGGAGAAGAATACCGGAAAGACAGAGTGTCTTAATTATATTCTTCGTAGAATAAGCACGATGGATACCTCTATTGCTTTAACTTCTATTGGGGTGGATGGCGAAGATACCGATCGTGTAACCAGGACACCGAAGCCGGAAATAACCATATATGAAGGGATGACCTTTGTTACTTCTGAAAATCACTATCAAAGGCGCAGGCTCATCTCCGAAATATTGGATGTCAGTAGTGAACAAACGGCTTTGGGAAGACTCATAACAGCACGTTCCGTACTATCGGGGAAGTGTTTGATCTCAGGTCCATCCAATACGACGGGTACAAAAAGACTGATAAAGCGACTAAAGGGACTAAATATAGAGACAACATTGGTAGATGGAGCTCTCTCCCGTATGAGCTTGGCTTCTCCGGCTGTAACGGATGCCATGGTACTTGCAACAGGAGCCGCTCTTTCTGCCAACATTTCTCAACTCGTGCGTCAAACACAGTTTGTAAAACGGCTTATAGGTATCTCGGCTATTGAATCTGCCTTAGCCTCATCCCTATCAAACATAACGGGAGGGATTTGGGCTGTTGATGAAAATGATGCGATTCATGATTTGGGAATACCGTCGATTTTCTTGGCAGAGAAAAGCACCAAAGAGCTATTTGGTTTTGGGAATAGGATATACGTATCGGGGTTGGTAAGTGATAAGTTCTTGGAGACTCTCAGATTACAAAAAAGAAATGTAGAGCTGATTGTTCAAGACTTTACAAAGCTATTTCTCTCTCCCAATGTCCTTGATGCCTACGAAAGGGAAGGAAATATTGTAAGAACTCTTCAACAAACCAATCTCATAGCCGTTACCATAAATCCTCTGGCTCCAAATGGGATCTGCCTCAATTCGGATCTACTGAAAGAAGAGATGCAAGAGGCTCTGCAAATCCCGGTATATGATATTAAAAGAATATGATGTCGATTAAGCAAGCGATAGAAGAGATAAGCGGATTTCGCTTTATGCTTGAGGATTTGAGCATTCTCTCTCCTGTTGGGCGCAGATGCCTTTCAGAGTCTCCGTTCCTGACCGATAAGACAGAAATAGAACAAGCTCTTTCTGAAGTAGAGTTGCTAAAAGAAAGATTACTCTCTCCGGAATTCAAAGAACCTGTTACTGTCATGGAAGTAAAGTTGATGCAGTTAAGAGATATCAAAGGAACTCTTTCAAGCCTGTCAGCAAAGGTTCAACTGACCGATATAGAGCTCTTTGAGATAAAAAATTTGGCTCTATTAGCGGTACACTGCCGGGAATTGGGAGAGCAGCTAAATCTTTCTTTCCTATTCGTTCCTGACTTGGAACCTGTTGTTGACTTGCTGGACCCGGAAGGCAAACGCATCCCTCATTTTTATATCTATGATTCTTACTCTCCGACTCTGGCTTCACTAAGGGCTCAAATACGACACATGGCAGAAAAGGGCTATCCGGAAGAGGAAATAGAGAGTGTACGTATTCAGTCTGTTCGTCTTGAAGATGACATTCGTACAACCTTGACAGCCAAACTGCAAGAATATGCATCAAGCCTTGTTGTAGCTCTGAATGAAATGGGACATTTGGATCTCTTATTGGCTAAAGCTAAGCAAGCGATCAAAATGACCCTCTGCAAGCCTTCAATAGTCGAGGAGAAGACATATTTTGAGGGACTATTCCATCCGGAAGTCAGTACTTACTTAGAGGAAAAAGGAAAAAGGTTTCAGCCCGTTGATGTAGTTTTACCCCAAAGTCCAACCGTGGTTACCGGAGCAAATATGGCCGGGAAGAGTGTTCTCCTGAAAAGTATTGCTCTTGCACAAACCTTGACACAGTTTGGATTTTTTATTCCGGCAACCTCTGCAACAGTTGCTCCGGTAAAAAGGATTGCCATAATATCCGGAGACGGAGAAGATGAAAGCAGAGGCTTATCTTCTTATGCTTCTGAAATGCTAAAAGTCAACGACATTGTTTTAGAAGCACAAAAGGGAACGTCTATGCTGGCCCTCATAGACGAATTGGCAAGAACAACGAATCCGGTAGAAGGACAAGCCATTGTATGTGGAATGTTGGAGTTTTTGGTAAAAGAGAATGTACGTGCCGTTATTACCACTCACTACGGCATAGATATGCCTGTAAGAAAACTTAGAGTAAAAGGTTTCAGAGAAGAAAGGTGTACTTCCGGCAAAGTAAGCGTAGAGCATATAAATGATTATATAGACTATTCATTAGAAGAGACCACAGCACGAGATGTGCCTCATGAGGCTATCCGTATAGCTGAGATAGTAGGAGTAAACGATGAATTGCTTCTACACGTCAAAAGACATTTGAAGAATAACATATAAAATAAAAGTATCAGCAGTAGCAATGATGCAGAAAAGTAAATTAGGAATAGACTTTAAGGATGTAGAGTACGCAAGAAGCGTTGCTCGAAAGATTGCAGATGGAGTGCAAGATTTCGTAAAAGATTACTCTACTGTGGCGGTGGAACGCACACTTTGCCGCCTCATAGGTGTGGACAATGTAGATGCTAATGGAGTACCTCTACCCAATGTTCTTGTCGATGATCTTAAAAGCAAAGGGGTATTAGAACATGGTGTTCTCTTCTTTTTGGCGAATGCAATGGCTGCAACCAAGCTTTCAGCCCAACAGATCGCTGAAAAAGTAGGAGCCGGAGAAATGGATATTACTTCTTTCCCTTACATTTCCAAAGAAGAAGTAGCAAAGACACTGAAGCCTTCTGTAGATGAAAGTATCACTAAGATTTCAGATAGACGCAAGAAAAGAGAACACTATCTGGCTACTATCGGTGAAGGTCCTAAGCCTTATCTCTATGTGATTGTTGCTACCGGTAATATATACGAAGATGTTGTACAAGCAGAAGCTGCTGCAAGGCAGGGAGCAGATATTATTGCCGTAATTCGTACCACTGGGCAGAGTCTTCTCGACTATGTCCCTTATGGTGCCACGACAGAAGGTTTTGGAGGAACATTTGCGACTCAGGAAAACTTCCGAATTATGCGTCAAGCATTGGACAAAGTCGGAGAAGAAGTCGGGCGATACATTCGTCTCTGTAACTATTGTTCCGGACTATGTATGCCGGAGATTGCAGCAATGGGAGCATTGGAAGGCTTGGATGTCATGTTGAATGATGCGCTTTATGGTATTCTCTTCCGCGACATCAATATGCAACGAACTCTTGTTGACCAATTCATGTCTCGTGTCATCAATGGTTTTGCAGGAGTTATTATAAATACAGGAGAGGACAACTATCTCACAACTGCAGATGCAGTAGAAGAAGCTCATACGGTATTGGCTTCTGATATCATCAATGAACAGCTTGCACTTCTTGCCGGTCTTCCGGAAGAGCAAATGGGACTCGGTCATGCCTTTGAAATGGATCCAGAACTTGAAAATGGTTTCTTATATGAGTTGGCTCAAGCACAGATGACAAGAGAGATCTTCCCAAAAGCTCCTCTAAAATATATGCCTCCGACAAAGTTTATGACAGGAAATATCTTTAGAGGACACCTCCAAGATGCCCTGTTTAATATGATTGGAATTTGGACACATCAAGGTATTCAGCTCTTGGGAATGCCTACCGAAGCTATCCATACTCCATTTATGAGCGATAGATATCTTTCCATCGAAAATGCAAAATATATCTTCAACAACATGCGTTCCATAGGAGAAGAGATGGAATACAAGGAGGGAGGCATTATTCAAACAAGAGCAAAAGAAGTCTTGGCTAAGACTATCAAACTACTGGATGAACTCGAAAAAGTAGGACTTTTTACTGCTATTGAGAAAGGAATCTTTGCAGATGTAAAGCGTCCTATGAATGGAGGTAAAGGTCTTGCAGGAGTTGTAATGAAGGGAGAACACTATTATAATCCTTTCATAGAGATTATGAACCCGGTAAAATAGTAACATCTAACAATCGTATATTTACATGAGCGGAGGATTATATTCTACAGAAGCCAACGATTTCGACCAAACGCTGGATCTGACTAAAATAAAGCCATACGGAGATACCATGAATGATGGTAAAACTCAAATCAGTTTTACTCTTCCGGTACCTGCCGGAGATGAAGCCATTGAAGCAGCAAAACAACTTTTACGAAAAATGGGATTTGACAATCCCCAAATAGTGTATCACAAAGAACTGACGGAAGGATTTACATTCTTCAACTGCTACGGCAGCTCTACCGTGACAATTGACTACACTCAGATTCATGTTCCTAAGGTTGACTCTGAAAAGTGGGACATGCAAATGACTGATGACTTTATCAAAGAGCATATTGGTCGTAAAATTGTTGTGGTAGGTGCGAGTACGGGGACGGATGCTCATACAGTGGGTATTGACGCAATCATGAACATGAAAGGATTTGCAGGACACTATGGTTTGGAACGCTACGAAATGTTTGAAGCACTCAATATGGGAAGTCAGGTATTAAATGAAGATTTTATAGCCAAAGCGATAGAGATAGGAGCGGATGCTCTTCTTGTTTCACAGACCGTTACCCAAAAGGATGTACATATAAAAAACATGATAGAGTTAGTGGAAATGTTGGAGGCAGAAGGTCTCAGAGATAAAGTTATATTGTGTGCAGGAGGCCCTCGTATCTCCCATGAGCTTGCAAAAGAGTTAGGATACGATGCCGGATTTGGTATGAATACTTATGCCGATGATGTTGCTTCTTTTGTTGCACAAGAATTAGACCGAAGACTTAATAAACAATAAAACCTATACCTTATGGATAAAAATCAGATACGAGAAGTCATTGCTCGCCGGGTGGCTCAAGAATTAAAGGACGGTGATGTGGTAAACTTAGGAATAGGTCTTCCAACTCTTGTTCCAAACTATCTCAGTCCCGATATCAAGGTACACTTGCAATCGGAAAATGGACTTATAGGTATGGGACGCACACCGGAAGAGGGAAGTGAAGACCCTCACTACATCAATGCAGGAGGTGGTGCCATTCTTCCTGATGTGGGAGCTGCCTCCTTTGATAGTGCAACATCTTTTGCCATAATTCGCGGAGGGCACGTAGATATTAGCATTTTGGGAGCACTTCAAGTCGATGTAAAAGGAAATCTTGCCAACTGGAATATCCCGGGAAAGATGGTTCCGGGAATGGGAGGGGCAATGGACCTTCTTACAGGAACACGTAAAGTGATTCTTGCCATGGAACACACAGCTAAAGGTGCTCCTAAGATTATGACGGAGTGTACTCTTCCTCTTACGGCAAAAGAAGCGGTCGACATGATTATTACAGAAATGTGTGTTATTTTTGTTACTGAAAGAGGTCTGGAAGTAGCAGAAATACATCCTGAGTTTACCAAAGAAGATGTAGAAGCAGCCACAGCAGCTCCGCTCATCTTCAGAGAGAATATTAAAACTATCGCAGTTTAATGCTAAGAAGAGTCTTAGAAAAAGATATTATAACATTATACAGATGAAAAAAGTATTTATTGTTGCTGCAAAGCGCACACCTATAGGCAAATTCATGGGTAGCCTATCCCCATTCAGCCCTGCTCAACTTGGAGCAATGGTTGTTAGCAATATCTTGGAAGAGACTAAGATTGATCCTTCCGTTGTAGATACTCTCATTGCAGGAAATGTTCTTTCTGCCGGACAGAAACAGGGCGTAGCTCGTCAGTGTGCCATTTTGGGAGGTATCCCACAAGAAAAGACCGCCTACTCTATAAATATGGTGTGTGGGAGCGGTATGAAAGCTGTGATGAATGGTGTTACAGACATCATGGCAGGGTTTGCTTCCGTGGTGATTGCAGGTGGAACTGAATCCATGACAAATGCAGGTTTTATTCTTTCTGGAGATGTACGTTCCGGCTTTAAGATGGGCAATCTTCAAGCTATAGATCACATGGTAAATGATGGTCTTACAGATGCTTATCACAACTATCATATGGGGATTACTGCAGAAAACATAGCAGAACAGTGCGGCATCTCAAGAGAAGATCAAGATCGTTTTGCAATACTTTCCCAAGAAAAGGCTATTGCAGCGGTCGATGAAGACAAGTTCAAAGAAGAAATCGTACCGATTGAAATCGTAACCAAGAAAGAGACCATCTTGTTTGAAAAAGATGAATTTCCCAATAGAGGTTCTTCTTTGGAGAAGTTAGGCAAGTTGCGTCCTGCATTCAAGAAAGAGGGGACTGTAACTGCCGGTAATGCTTCCGGCTTGAATGATGGAGCTTCTTTTGTGATGTTGGCAGATGAAGAAGCGGTAAAGAGGTACAATCTTACCCCCCTTGCTGAGATTGTAGCGTTTGGAGAAGGTGGAGTAGATCCTCAAGTGATGGGGCTTGGTCCTGTTCCCGCTATCCGTTGTGCTTTGCAACGTGCAGGCATGAAATTATCCGATATGGAGATCATAGAGCTTAACGAAGCATTTGCAGCACAATCTCTTGGAGTAATAAAAGGATTGATGGAAGAACATGGAGTTTCTCGTGAATGGATTGACGAACGCACCAATATTCATGGTGGGGCGATCGCTTTAGGTCATCCCATCGGTGCAAGCGGAAACAGAATCCTTGTATCCCTCGTACACGAACTTAAGAGATATGGCAAAGAGTATGGTCTCGCCTCTCTCTGCATCGGAGGAGGTATGGGGACAGCCGTTATCATTAAGTCGATAAAATAAATTCTGCATGAGCCACGTACATACAGAAATAGATGGACATGTAGCAATTCTTCGCATAGAGGATGTCAAAACACTTAATGCTCTTCATACTGTTCTGATAAAAGAGCTCATTCTTTGCTTTGAGGAGGTAGAGCAGAATGAAGAGGTTCGGGTGATCATTCTCACCGGTACGGACCGAGCCTTTGTTGCCGGAGCGGATATACAGGCTATGAGTAAGATGAATCATGTGGAAGCTAAAGAGTTTGGTACGCTTGGTGCAGCTGTCTTTCGTCGTATAGAGACTTCTCCTAAACCTGTTATTGCTGCAGTAAACGGCTTTGCTTTGGGTGGTGGTTGCGAACTCGTTTTGGCTTGTGATATTCGTCTTGCATCCGATAAAGCCAAGTTTGGGCAACCAGAAGTGGGGCTCGGTATAACTCCCGGTTTTTCGGGCACTCAACGCTTGGCCAGAGCCATCGGTTTTTGTAAGGCTAAAGAGCTTATCTTTACCGGAAAAATCATCGGTGCTGAAGAAGCAGAACGTATCGGTCTCATCAACACCGTTGTGCCTCATGAGACACTCATGCAGGAAGCTATCCTTCTGGCAAGACTCATTGCAAAGAAAGCCCCTATCGCTGTACATCTCTCCAAGAGAGCTATCAATGAAGGCTGGGACTTGAGTATAGAAGAAGGAATAGAGCTTGAAGTTGATCTTTTTGCCCGATGTTTTGAGACAGAAGATCAGAAACGCGGAATGGAAGCATTCCTAAAAAAAGAGAAGGTCGTATTTAAAGGCAGATAAAACAATAACCATCAACATTCATAAGATATGAAGATAGCAGTAATAGGAACCGGAACCATGGGCAATGGCATAGCACAAGCCTTTGCTCAAGGTGGTTATCAGGTGGTCATGAAAGACCTTTCCCAAGAGGTATTGGATCGTGCGATAACCAATATAGGCATTTCTCTTGCCAAACTCGTATCCAAGAAGACCATCACGGAAGAGGAGAAAAGCAGTATCCTTTCTCGCATCTCCACTACACTCATCTACGAAGATATAGCAGATGCATCTCTTGTGGTGGAAGCCATAGCAGAGAATATAGAACTCAAGAAGCGTGTTTTTAAGGAACTTGATAAGGCTTGCAAGCCGGAGACTATTCTTGCCACAAACTCCTCTTCACTCTCTATCACAGAGATTGCTGCTTGCACAAAGAGACCGGAGAAAGTTATCGGTATGCACTTCTTCAATCCTGTTCCTGTGCTCAAACTCGTCGAAGTGATTCGAGGTCAACTCACTTCCGATGATGTCTTTGCCTGTGTAAAGGGAGTGGCAGAAAAGATCGGAAAAGTTCCCGTTGAAGTAAACGAAGCACCGGGATTTCTTGTAAATCGTCTGCTCATTCCTATGATCAACGAAGGAATCGGAGCATTGGCAGAAGGAGTAGCCTCCAAAGAAGAGATAGACGAAGCGATGAAGCTTGGCGCCGGGCATCCTATTGGTCCGTTGGCGCTGGCAGATCTTATCGGATTGGATGTTTGTCTTGCCATCATGGAAGTGCTTTATCATGAGTTCGGAGATAGCAAGTATCGTCCACATCCGCTTCTTCGCAAGATGGTACGGGCCAATCTCCTTGGACGTAAGACCGGAGAGGGTTTCTTCTCATACAAATAAAGAAGTAGAATCAACAAGATAACGAGGGCTGAACTTCCTATTGGGAGTTCAGCCTTTATTTTATTATACTGCTTCTCTGTCAAGAAAAAGCAGAAATAGAATATCCCTCCTCTATATATTTAACAAAAACAATTTCCTCTTTAACTCTATAAGTTTGCAAACAAGCATCTTATCCCTTTGACATCTCATTATTTATATATACTTTTGCGGAAGCATTTTTAGCACATTATTTAGTTTCACAAAAGAATTCGCAACCATTTTTCATGAAGAAAACACTATTTCTCCTGCTGTTTTCGTTCCTGTTCGTGTCTTTCTCGGCATCCTCATGCAAAGACAAAAACAAGAACGAAGTCTATGCTTTTGACCTGAAAGAAAATACGCAAGTAGCCTTATCTTCGGAGGAGCAGACCAAAGAAATTCCCATCGCAACCAATATCCCGGAGTGGAAAGTATCTGTTCCCTCTTCTGCCTCATCATGGCTATCCGCAAGAGGATTGCGTAACCGTCTCTCCATTACAGTAACAAAGAACACCGGAGAAGAGCGTTCCGCTCAGCTCACATTGAGTGGAATGGGAGTCTCTGCAACGATCAATGTAAAGCAGGCTGCGCAAGGACCTTTTGTGGAAGCCTCTACCACCACGCTTCTTATCGAGAAAGGAGGAGGCAAGAGCACTGTCGGCATCTACACCAATGCAGAGTATGAGGTGGTAATACCTTCGGACATCTCTTGGATAAAAGCATACAAGAGCATAGCCACTGTAGAGCCGAAAGAGCTTTATATCGAGGCGGATTGGAATAAAGGAGCAGAACGAAAAGCAGAGCTAGTGCTTCAAACGGTCGGGACTACTCCTATTGCCCAGACAAAGATTACCATTACCCAGAAAGGAGATAACGGCTACGATGGCAAGACTTCCGGCACCATAGATGAAGACATCAAAGTCCCGGTATTTTCGGGTTACGCTTCATCCGTACAGAATGGCACTCCGATAGAAAACTCTTTTGACAATAACTATACAACAATCTACCATTCATCGTGGTCGAATACCGCACCTAACTATTTTCCTATCACTTTGGAGTACAATTTCAAGGACCAACCACGGGTAGATTACCTCATCTATCATCCAAGAAAAGATGCTCAAAACGGGCACTTTAAGCTTGTGGAAATCTGGGCAAAATCGGATGGAAGCAACGAGTTCAAGAAGCTCATCACACACGATTTTAAGGGCTCTTCCAATCCTGCAAAGATTATATTTGATAAGCCCTTGATACAACCTTCAGCGATAAGATTCGTTGTGCTCTCCGGACATGGAGATGGAAACGGTTTTGCAGCATGCTCCGAAATGGAGTTCTACCGTATCAATCCCGATAAGTTTGATCCCACAACGATCTTTACGGATATTACGTGTTCGGAGCTTAAACAAGGTATAACCGAGTCTCAGATCATGAATATAGAGAATGATCTCTACCGCCAGATCGCCTACTATCTGTACAAGGGCACTTATCCGAAAGAGTTTCGTATCGACTCTTTCCGTGCATGGCCTCACCCCTCTACTCAGGCAAAAATAAACAGAACCGGTACTTACAGTCTTTTGGATAACCCTACCGGAATTGCTGTAAACAGAGGCGAAAACATTATCGTATTTGTCGGAAAGACTGGTGGACAGACTTTGAGTCTGCGTCTGCTTAATTTGGACAAACCGAATGGAGATGGCTACAACGACAATTATGTCTACTCTCTACAAGAGGGAGCCAACAAAATCAAAGCGGATGCAGATGGACTTCTCTATGTATTATACCACACGGAAGAGTATGCCAATGCTCCTAAAGTGAAGATTCACTTTGCTACCGGAAATGTTCAAGGCTACTACGATGTTCAGAAGCATGCACCTTCAAGATACAACGAGCTGCTTGCGAAGGCAAACCATAACAAGTTTTTTGACATTGTGGGTACAAAGGCTCACCTGACGTTCCCCGTTGAGAGCTATCGCTCTTTCACCGGAGCAGATGGTAAAAAACTCATAGATCTTTACGATAAACTGGTTTTGGACGAACAGGTTTTCATGGGGCTTCAGAAGTACGATCGTGTTTATGGTAACCGCGCCTACTTTCACGTCATGTACCACTCTTATATGTATGCAACGGGGTACCGCACAGCATATAGTGTTGGTACGCTTCCGACCATCCTTGATCCCAATAAACTTGTGGAAAGTATCTGGGGACCTGCTCACGAGCTGGGGCATATCCATCAGACATCCAGAGGCTTCAAATGGAGAGGTACTACCGAAGTTACGACCAATGTACACTCTCTGTTCATTCAAACATCTTGGGGGCAGCCCTCTCGCATCCAGTACGAAAATCTTCTCAAAGGCGATGGTTTTGTGAACAGATACGACAAAGCATTCTCTTACGCTTTCGTGGAGCAGCGTCCGTATATCATCATCCCGGATGTTTTCTGTCAGTTGGTTCCATTCTGGCAGGTTCAGCTCTACTTCTCAAATGTGTTGGGAAACAAAGACTTCTACAAAGAGTTCTACGAATATACTCGCACGGATCCCAATCCGGAAGACAACGGACGGGCGCAGGTCGAGTATTCTCTTCGTGCCTCTCGTGCCGCGGGTTACGATCTGACAGAGTTCTGCGAACGCTGGGGATTCTATCGCGTCGGTTCATGGGAAGTGAACGACTATGGCAAGGAGATGGTTACGGTAACCGAAGCCCTTGTTTCCGAAATCAAACAGAAGATAAGCAAGCTCGGTCTCAAGAAGATCACAGACCGCATAGAGTACATTTCGGACTCCAACTGGCAGATTTACAGAGACCGCAAGAGTATCACCAAGGGCGGAAAGAGCAGGGTCGTAACGGAAGGCAGACACACGATGTTCGAAGTAAACTCCGGCTGGCGCGACTATGTCGCGGTGGAGATCTACAATGCTTCGGGCAGACTCATCTGTGTGGCAAACAGCCCTAAGTTCGTACTTCCCGGCTCATTCGACAAGAGCTGCAAGGCTTACGCCATCTCTTTTGACGGCAAGAAGGAAGAGATCCCATACGAATAACAACATACTTTGTGATTAAGGAGTTTCTGCTCCTTTACGAATCCCTCAGAAGTTTTTTTGTCCAACCACTTCTGAGGGATTCTCTTTCTATATCCGCAGTCAAAGCCCCAAAGATTTCAGGCAAAAGCTGTATCTGAAAATCTCCTTCCGCAAGCAGCAAAATTTTCGTGCGCACGTAAATATTTTTTTGTGCGCACGTAAATATTTTTTTGTGCGCACGTAAATTTTTTTCTGTGCGCACGTAAATTTTTTTTCGTGCGCACGTAAATTTTTTTTCGTGCGCACGTAAATATTTTTTTGTGCGCACGTAAATTTTTTTTCGTGCGCACGTAATTTTTTTTCTGTGCGCATGGAAATTTTTCCCCTCCCAAAGGCTTCGGGAGAAGGAGGTAAATCTGTTCTCGGCGGCGGAAGAGTGTATGGAGTGGAACGTCCGAGGGCGTCCTCGAAATCGGGCAAAAAAGGAAATATCTGTTAGAGGATTGCCCTTTCGGGCTGTTTATAAAGAGGAAAATCACTCTTTCGGGGTATTGGCAGACTTGCGGAAATACCCGAACTTTGTAGACAGAAAAGAGGCAAAAAACTACGTTCTCTTATTGTTCAAAAAAAGAACTTCCACAAAAGTTTTATTTGTAATCCAAAAAAATGGGAGCCGGACAGATCTGTCGGCTCCCATTTCTATTTCTGAGGTTGTGTCGGCTAACCTCTGCCTTCCGGCTATTAGTAAGATCTTGCAAACAGCACTCTCCTTGCGGATGGTTTGCCCGTAACCATACACTGCCCCGGAGTGGTGTCTCCTTCAAAAGGAATACATCTGATGGTGGCTTTGGTTTCCTGCTTGATGAGCTCTTCCGTTTCGGGTGTTCCGTCCCAGTGAGCAAGGATGAATCCGCCATCTTCTATCTTCTCCTTGAACTCCTCGTAGCTGTCCACCGTTATGGTGTGTGTGGCACGATAGTCGAGAGCCTTTTGGAAAATGTTTTGCTGTATGTCTCCGAGCAGAGTCTCCACATAGTCTGCAATACCGTCGAAAGATCTTGTCTCTTTCTCCAACGTGTCTCTGCGCATCACCTCCACGGTGCCGTTTTCGAGATCTCTTCCGCCCAAGGCAAGGCGCACGGGTATTCCTTTCAGCTCATATTCAGCAAACTTCCAGCCCGGCTTCTTGTTGTCCGAGTTGTCGTATCTTACCGATATTCCGCGCTTTTTGAGTTCTTCCACCACCGGAGCCACTTTTTCGTCTATGGCTTGAAGCATCTCCATGTTCTTGTAGATAGGCACTATCACCACCTGGATCGGAGCCAATCGCGGAGGCAATACCAGCCCGTTGTCATCGGAGTGGGTCATGATGAGAGCACCCATAAGGCGTGTCGAAACGCCCCAAGAGGTTGCCCAAACATACTCCGCCTTACCCTCTTTGCTCGTAAACTGAACATCGAAAGCCTTGGCAAAGTTTTGTCCGAGGAAGTGAGAAGTCCCGCTCTGAAGGGCTTTACCATCCTGCATCAACGCTTCTATGGTATAAGTGTCGAGTGCTCCGGCAAAACGTTCGTTGGCACTCTTGCATCCCTTTATCACGGGCATTGCCATGTATTTCTCCGCAAATGTTCCGTAAACATCTATCATAGTTCGGGTCATCTTCAGAGCCTCTTCTTCGGTGGCGTGTGCCGTGTGTCCTTCTTGCCACAAAAACTCTGCGGTACGCAAGAACAAGCGTGTACGCATCTCCCAACGCACCACATTTGCCCACTGGTTACAGAGCAAAGGAAGGTCGCGATAGCTCTGAATCCAGTTTTTATAAGTGCTCCAGATGATGGTCTCAGACGTCGGACGGACGATAAGCTCCTCTTCCAGACGAGCCTCCGGATCCACTATCACACCGGTGCCGTCGGGATTATTTTTCAGACGATAGTGAGTAACTACGGCACACTCCTTGGCAAAACCCTCTACGTGATCCGCCTCTTTGGAGAGGAAAGACTTCGGGATAAAGAGCGGGAAGTAAGCATTCTGTACACCTTCAGCCTTGAACATATCGTCCAAAACGCGTTGCATCTTCTCCCAAATGGCGTATCCGTAGGGCTTTATCACCATACAGCCGCGCACGGCAGAGCTTTCTGCCAAGTCTGCTTTAATCACAAGATCCTGATACCACTGCGAATAGTTTGTGGCACGTGAAGTGAGTTCTTTTAGTTCTTTTGCCATAATTATCTTTACCTTTCTCTTATATTCTTATTCTTGAGAGCGGAGAGGCAATGACCTCTCTCCGAACAGGTTCCAAAGTTACAAATATTTACGCAATAGCAGACCGCTGAAATGTCTCTTTTTGAATGGGATGCAGTGAAACGGATTTACACTTTCCCGCTCCGAAGAGAAGATAAAAACTGCTTGGCGAAAAGGGATAGAAATTTCCCGGGAAAGAAGTTCGATAAATGCGTTATTCTTTGGAACAACACCGAGATAGCCTCTCAGTCTCAGACTATTTTTGTACTTTTGAAAAGAAATACAGGCTTTATAAGATGGATAAAATAACAGAAATGCTTGGGGGAGTAAGCAGCGAACATCGCTCCGGCTTCGTAAACATTGTGGGAAATCCGAATGTGGGGAAATCCACGCTGATGAATATCCTTGTCGGAGAAAAGATTTCGATCATCACGTCCAAGGCTCAAACCACTCGCCACCGCATTATGGGGATTGTCAATACTCCCCTTTTGCAGATCGTCTACTCCGATACGCCGGGTGTGCTGAAGCCCAACTACAAGATGCAGGAGAGCATGTTGGAGTTTTCGGAAAGTGCTTTGGGTGATGCCGATGTGTTAGTTTACGTTACAGACACAGTGGAGAAACCCACCAAGCACGACACATTCCTGCGAAGAGTTGCATCGTTGGAGTGTCCCGTCTTATTGGTCATCAACAAGATAGATCTCACTACACAAGAGGGCTTGGAAGCTCTCATATCGGAGTGGAAAGAGCTTTTGCCCAAAGCCGAAATATTCCCGGCTTCCGCTCTGCACAAGTTCAACATGGAGCAGCTTAAGAAAAGGATAGAGGATTTGATACCATTATCCCCTCCATATTTTGATAAAGATGCTTTAACCGATAAGCCTGCAAGGTTTTTTGTAACGGAGATCATTCGAGAAAAGATACTGCTCTACTATCAGAAGGAGATACCTTATTCTACAGAAGTGGTTGTAGAAGAGTTCAAAGAGGAAGATGCTCTGATCCGCATACGAGCCGTAATCGTTGTAGAACGCGACAGCCAAAAAGGAATCGTGATAGGGCATGGAGGACAAGCCCTGAAAAAGGTAGGAGCAATGGCAAGAAAAGATTTGGAGAAGTTCTTCGAGAAGAAGATCTTCCTGGAAACGTATGTCAAAGTGGAGAAAGATTGGCGCAACAGAGACAACTTCCTGCGTGCCTACGGATACAAGATAGACTGACATACCAAACGATAAACATAAGAAGAAAGATATGAGTAACCTTATAGCAATAGTAGGACGCCCGAATGTAGGCAAGAGCACACTGTTCAACAGACTGACCAAAACAAGAGACGCAATAGTGACAGACGTTGCCGGCACAACACGAGACCGCCAGTATGGAAAGGCAGAATGGTGTGGCACCTCTTTCTCGGTAGTGGATACCGGCGGATGGGTAGTGCATAGCGAAGATATTTTCGAGGATGAGATCAACAAACAAGTACAGGTAGCGATAGACGAAGCCGACCTTATCCTTTTCGTTCTTGATGTCAATGAGGGCATTACGGATATGGATGATGCGGTGGCAAACATACTGAGACGAACAAAGAAGCCGGTAATGCTGGTAGCCAATAAGGCAGACAACTTTTCGATGCAGGTGTATGCCGCGGAGTTTTATCGCTTTGGTCTGGGAGATCCATACTGCATCTCCGCAATCAACGGATCCGGAACGGGAGACCTCCTGGATGCTATGGTGAAGCTGCTACCCGAATCCAAACCGGACGAAGAAGTCGAAGAGAACATCCCTCGAATAGCTATCGTCGGACGTCCCAATGCAGGGAAGTCCTCTCTCATCAATGCGTTTCTCAATGAAGACAGACATATCGTTACAGATGTCGCAGGTACGACAAGAGATTCGATATACACGCACTACAACAAGTTCGGGCACAACTTCTATCTGGTAGATACCGCAGGAATGCGCAAGAAAGGTAAGGTGAACGAAGACTTGGAGTACTACTCCGTGATCCGCTCCATACGAGCCATAGAGAACAGCGACGTGTGTGTGCTGATGATAGACGGCTCGAAAGGGATAGAGAGTCAGGATATGAACATCTTCTCGGTGGTGCAGAAAAACAAGAAAGGGCTTGTAGTCTGCGTGAACAAATGGGATCTCGTGGAGGACAAAAGCCAGAAGGCGATAGACTATTACCAAAGAGTGATCCGTGAAAGGATGGCTCCGTTTACCGATTTTCCCATTCTCTTCATCTCCGCTACCAATAAGCAGCGCATCATGAAGGTATTGGACACAGTGCAAGAGGTCTTTAACAGACGGAAGAAACGTATCTCAACAGCCAAGCTCAACGAGATCCTCCTTCCGATTATAGAGAAAACACCACCTCCCGCAACCAAAGGAAAGTACATAAAGATCAAGTACATCACGATGCTCCCACAGGTCTCTGTGCCTTCTTTTGTGTTTTTCTGCAACCTTCCGCAGTGGGTAAAAGAGCCGTACAAACGCTTTTTGGAAAATAAGATAAGGGAAAACTGGGAGTTTTCCGGCACGCCAATAAATATCTTTATGCGAGAAAAGTAGTCTAACCCATAATAAACAGGCCAAGATGGGAACTTACCAAAAACACTATCTGAAGATGGACAAGCTTGCTCGGATAATAACCATGCTGACGTATGTATTTATCATCCTGCTGTTCGTTTTTCTTTTCCCTTCCGGGACATTTATAGCAAAAGCATCGCTTGTAGCCATACTTCTATTTTTCGGAGTACTTATCTTTTTGGCTCCCATCTATATTCAGCGGACTCCCAACAGCATAGTCATCGGAAAACTTTTGCACAAGAAGGTGATAGACCTGAGCAGTGCAACCATAGATCAGGTACCGATGGATATTCTTGAGGGAGCCATTCGCACATGTGCCTCAGGCGGTATCTTTGGTTACTGGGGCTACTTCTACTCCAAAGCTCTGGGGCACTTTCGCCTCTACATAACATATAGAACGGGTAATCTGCTTATAATACGCCGTTCCGGCAAAAAGCCGATAGTGATCAACGATGTCTTTTGACACTGTTGGTTACTCACTTTGATTTTTTGTATTTATCACTTTTATAACCGTATGAAACGCTTAACCATGTTAGCGTTGCTGGTATTTTTTATCGGCAGCAACGCTCTTTTTGCCCAACAGGTCATCGCATCAGGGCAAGTAACCGAAGCCGCAAAAGGGCAGCCTGTGCCTTTTGCAAAAGTAACAATAAGATGTATAGAGGATAAGGACACCCTGCTATACAGACAGGTTACAGACGGCAAGGGAGAGTTCCGAATAGCTTTCGTCCCAAAGAAAGAGAACTATGTCTTCATCCAATCTTCGGGCTTCAAGTCTCTTCTGAATGAACTGCCAAAAGTCTCCAACGGGCAGAAGCTGATTGCTCTTGGCAGATTGGCATTGGAAGAGACTCCTATCGAATTAGAGGAGGTAAAGGTTGTTCACATCCGCCAGCTTATCTCTGTAAAAGGGGATAAAATAGACTATTCCGTAGACAAAGACCCTGAAGCCTCTGCGCAAGACCTTCTAAGCATGTTGCGCAAAGTGCCCCTTGTTACGGTGGATGGACAGGAAAATATTCAGGTAAAAGGCTCTTCCAACTTCAAGATCCTTATTAACGGCAAGCCCAATCCGCTTATAGACTCCAACCCGAAAGAGGTTCTGAAGTCCATGCCGGCATCGAGCATTCAGAAGATAGAACTCATTACCGATCCGGGCGTAAAGTATGACGCCGAAGGCGTTGGTGCGGTACTGAACATCATTACAGCGCAGATGTCTGCGGACGGAACCATGGCAACCATCAGTCTCAACGGCGGTTATCCGACCACTTATGGCGGTTCGCTCTATCTCTCTTCCAAGATTAAGAAGTTTGGAGCAACGGCAAATCTCTCATCGTTTAATAATGAGACGGATATGAGCATACTTATGGAGCAGATGCAAGGCAACACTCTTCTGCTCGCGGAAGATGCACGCCAAAAACGTAGCATGAATGGTCTGAGAGGAAATATCCTGCTCTCTTACGAGATAGACGACAAGAATCTGCTCACATGGACAACAGCCATCTCCAATATCCATACCGGTGCAGACTCTCAAACAGATATATTCAGACCTCTTCCGGTAGAGCAGAGAAGCAAAAAAAACAGCCAAGACAAAGTTCGCTTCGATGAGCTGAACACATCGTTGGACTATCAGCGCTCCACTTCGAGACAGGGCGAGCTCTTCACCTTCTCATACAGGTACACCATCACTCCGAACTATTTCTACAACTTGATCGAACTTCCTTCTCTGAAACGTTCGGAGCGTATGAAGAGCAATGATGCCATGAAAGAGCATACCGGGCAATTGGACTACACGCTCCCGATAGGCAAGCACAAAGCAGAAGTGGGTACGAAATATATTCACCGCGACAACGAAACATCTCCTGTCTACGAGATATTGGATAACCAGAACAAATGGGTTCCGGGAAGCTACTATGCCACTGAATATGCTCGCAATGGCTTGCTACACAAAAACGTGGTCTTGGCAGGATATGCCTCTTACAGCTATTCGGATGGACCTCTTTCTATAAATGCCGGTCTGCGTGCAGAGAGAAACTGGATCAAGGCGCAGTATAAGAACCTCGAATCGTCTCGCATCAATCGCGGCTTCACGGACGTCATTCCTCAACTCTCTATCGGCTATGTCCCCTCGCCTGCCCTGCAAACACGCTTCGGTTATAAGGAGATGGTGGTAAGACCATCGTTGAGACAGTTGAGTCCGTTCGAGATCAACTCTTCCGAGACAAGCCTTAGCAAGGGTAACCCGAACCTTGATCCGTCACGCATCCGGAACTTTAATCTCTCCGTCACACACATGGGTACGAGATACATGATCAATGCCGGAGCAGACTACTCTTTGCAGTACAACAACATCGAGAGCGTTATCTACAAAGAGGACGGATCCAATGTGCTGATCTCCACGTTCGGCAACCTCAAATCGCCTACACATCGTGTCAGTGCCAACGTTTACTCTACGCTCACTCCGACCAACTGGTTAAGGCTCTCCGGCTTTGCCAATCTCTCGCACACCTCACGCGGAGCAACCAAGAGCGTGGACGTCAATGGTATTTCTCGCGAACTGAATCTGCCGGAGTTTTCAAGCGTGAGCTTCTCCGGTAATATCAATGGTATGATTACGCTTCCGAAGAGTTTCGGCTTCAACGTGAACCTCTTCTATTTGAGTAAGCAAAAGATGTTGCAGACCACCATGGGGGATCACTTCATCCACTCGCTGTCTCTTACCAAGCAGTTTATGAAGGACAGACTCACCCTTACACTCTCTGCCGTGTCTCCGTTTATGGAGACTTTGGACTTGAAGATAGAGTCAAGAGTAGGAGCATTCAAGAATGTCAATCACATCCAAGTGCCTATCCGCCGTATCTCTCTCGGACTTACATTTAAGTTCGGAAGCATGAAGGGACAAGTGAAGAAGACATCGAAGACCATCGTGAACGACGACTTGTCTAAGGCAAGCAGCAGTACGGATCTCCCCAATACAGGTATGTAATATCCGATAAGGCTGATGACAAACTGCTCCGAACCCGTTCGGAACAAAGGATAAACAGATTAAAAAGTTTGTCCGAGGCTTAAAAATATTCCAAATCAAGGCTCTATTTGTAGCTATCGAAGCTTGAAGTGTAGAAACCAAAGCTTGATGCGTACAGATAGAGCCTTGATCTTAATCCCCAAAGCGGTTCAGACCATTTTTTGAACCCGATTAAAGAGATTTTTATTGCCGTTAAAAACAGAAGGTTAAAGGAGAAAGAGAAAGAGAGCGACGCACACCCGAAACCATCTTATCCCTCTTCATGCAGAAAGCCCACCCGGACAGGAAAAACTCCTTATCCGGATGGGCTTTCTCTATATGCGATGAAAATCCGTCAGAACCTGTAACCGATACCTACGTCTACCATGGCACCGTAGCTAAGTTCAAGATAGTCTCTCTTGAGCATTTCGGAATATGCCGTATGAGCAGCTCCGATAAACACTCCGATCTTGCTTTTGAAATAAAAATTATCGGTGATGCGGAGATTATACCCCCACGCAGGCATTGCGCCATAGGCGTGTAGGAAAAGCTTCTTATCCACCTCCGGAAGAGCAAAGCCCCCCAGATGAGTGATACCGTAAAGGTCCAAAGCAAAATAGCCGGAGCGGTCTCCACCGTAGTACCAGCGTGGTGAGATTCGGATGGCAGGGTTAAGACCGTTGAAGCCCACCTTATCTTTCATAAAGAGAAAAGCAACATCGTATCCCACTCCGGTCTTGATAGCAAAAGCATCCGAAAGAGAATGTTCGTAGTAGACATTGTTCTGCATACCAAGCTCTATTCCCCATCGACTTTTTGTTTCTCTGCTCTGTGCCAATAGCAGTGTAGGGAAAAGAAATGCACATAAAAAGAGTAACGTTTTTTTCATAGATGATAGTTATTTGGTTTCAACATCCAATGATGACTTCGTCTGCGAGGCAGCTCTACCAACAAAAGTAGGTAAAAATCGGCTGAAACAAGCGTTCTTGGCGCATTAAAGCATCATTCTTATCTGATCATACTTCAAAATGCGCCCTTTTCCCCGGTCGAACTCGATGATACCCTCTTTCGTCATTTCGGAGATAGCCCTGGAAAGAGAGGGACGCTCCACACCAAAATATTCCGCAAGGGATGTAACGCTCCGCCCAAGCTCGAAGACGCCATTTTTCGACCGCTTGGAGATATAAAAGGCAAACTTGGCCTTGATGCTTTTGATGGAGAATATCTTCAGTCTTTCGGATAGAAACTGCATCCGGTCGGCGGTGAATGCCATAAAGCCTCGAAAGAAATAGGGACACTTCGCCATCTGTTTCTCTATGGTCTCTTTCGAGTAAAGCACAATCTCCGACTCCTCCAAGGCGATCACATCCACGGGGAAGTAGTTTTCTCTGGCAAAGAGAAAGACTGCCGCCAAAGGGTAGGGAGCTTTGATCTCGTCGATATGCAGAGTAAGACCCGGATCGGAAACAAGCTCGGTCTTGACCCTTCCTTTCGTAAGCATATAGAGATGATCCACTCTGTCTCCCTGATATGCAATGTACTCTCCTTTCTTGTAGTGCTTTACCACATGCGGTATCTCACAGCTCAGCTCATAGGTTTCTCCCTCTGCGCCACTACTGCATTGCGTGCAGAAAAAACGTATATCCGGTGTTTCCATAACTTATCCCTTTTTGCGAAGGTACATAATATTCTACTCTTCTGTGTGATAATTATCACGAGAAGACTCATGCCGACACTATACTTTTGCCATACATAGTTAGAATTACAACCTAAACAGTCAGAAAGAAATGAGTATGTTTTGTTTTCAGTGTCAGGAAACAGCCCAAAACAGAGGCTGTACAGTGCGTGGAGTATGCGGTAAGACTCCCGATGTTGCCAACCTTCAAGACCTTTTGGTCTTCTTACTGAAAGGAATATCCGTCCTTGCATCTGCTCTTCGTGAGAAGGGGGAAAAGGTTCCGGCAAAAGCAAATCGGTTTGTGATGGAGTCGCTATTCATGACCATCACGAATGCCAACTTTGACAAAGAGAGATTTGTCAAACGTGTTCACGAAGCCCTTTCTCTACGGGACGAGCTGCTTGAAGCATTGGGCTCTGTCCCGGAAGAGAGAGGATCGGACAGCCTTTCATGGCGAGCAGAAAGCGTGGAAGAGATGGAAGCCAAAGCAGCAACAGTGGGCATTTTGCAAACGGAAGACGTAGATGTCAGATCGCTAAGAGAGCTTCTGATATACGGACTCAAAGGGATGGCTGCCTATGCCGAGCACGCTTTCAATCTCGGTTTTGAACAGGAAGAGATCTTTATCTTCATGCAGGATGCTCTGGTTGCCACCACACAGGATCTATCGGTGGAAGAGCTGACGGGATGGGTATTGCGCTGTGGTGAGTACGGCGTAAAGACGATGGCTCTACTGGATAAAGCCAACACGACAACCTACGGAAGCCCGGAGATAACCAAGGTTAATATCGGCGTGAGAAAGAATCCGGGCATCCTCATCTCCGGGCACGACCTCAGAGATATGCAGGATCTGCTGGAGCAGACTCAAGGTACGGGAGTGGATGTCTATACCCATAGCGAAATGCTTCCGGCGCACTATTACCCTGCCTTTAAGAAGTACGAACACTTTGCCGGTAACTATGGCAGCGCGTGGTGGAAGCAGAACGAAGATTTTGAAACGTTCAACGGAGTGATTCTGTTCACGACCAACTGTATAGTGCCGCCCCGCAGCACTTCCACTTATGCGGACAGGGTTTACACCACCGGAGCTTCCGGATTTGCCGGCTTCAAGCACATCGCAGACAGACAGGAGGGTAAAGCAAAAGACTTCTCCGCCCTTATCGAACACGCCAAACGCTGCGCTCCTCCGGTGGAGATAGAGCAGGGAGAGATCATCGGAGGCTTTGCCCACGCACAGGTATTCGCTTTGGCAGACAAGGTGGTAGAGGCGGTAAAGAGCGGAGCTATACGTAAGTTCTTCGTCATGGCAGGATGCGACGGACGCATGAAAGGCAGAAGCTACTACACGGAGTTTGCAGAAAAACTTCCTAAAGACACGGTCATCCTCACAGCCGGATGCGCCAAGTACAGATACAACAAGCTTCCGCTCGGAGACATCAACGGCATTCCGAGAGTATTGGATGCCGGACAGTGCAACGACAGCTACTCTCTGGCTCTGATTGCTTTGAAGCTGAAAGAGGTATTTGAGCTGAATGACGTGAACGATCTCCCCATTGCCTACAACATCGCATGGTACGAGCAGAAAGCCGTCATAGTACTGCTGGCTCTTCTTTCACTTGGGGTGAAAAACATTCATCTGGGACCGACTCTCCCTGCATTCCTGTCTCCCAACGTGGCAAACGTGCTGGTGCAGACTTTCGGAATAGGCAGCATCACCACTCCGGACGAAGACATGAAGATGTTTCTTGGCGAGTAAGAAGAGAGTTTCAGGTTCTACACTCTCCTTTTAAGCAAGCAGGGTTGAAAAAAATTTCAACCCTGCTTCTGTTTATATAATGGTATTATTTCACTCCGGTGCTGCGATCCAAGTCCGTACTCTCCAAACTCTTGTTTCGCTGAACGGTAGACTTCTTACCCGAACCAAAGCTGTACGCAACCTTCAAGCCCAAAGAGCGCGCGGTAATGTCATTGAAACGCTCTTGATAAAATCCGTCCCCCCATTCGGACGTCTGCAGTCGGCTGTATTTCTTGAAAGGATTTCGGACATCCAACGTTACGGAGAGCTTATCTTTCAGCAGCTTTGTCGTAACGTAAAAGGAGCAGGAGTAGTTGTGTTTCGTCCGCACTCCGAGCTGCGGCGGAGCCTGCGTGTACGTATAGTTTCCTCCCAATGAGACATTTTTGCGAGGGTTCCGGTCTGCATTCAAAGAGATATTGTACACAAGATCTTTCTGCAAGAGCGCTCCTTTATCTCCGTAAAAAGCAAGATACCCTCCGTTGAGAAAGATATTTGCGGATAGTTTTTCGGTCGGTCTGTAGTTGAGCATTATGGAGGAAGAGAGGTTTCGGAATCTGTTTCCGTTCGTATAGAATTGTAAGAGGCACTTACTTGAGTGGTCTGTGAAGGCTGAGGGAGAAATCCAAAGAAGGCTCCGGATGCCGCCTGAGACGGGGCAAAAAGCCGAAAATCTCCCCCATCTTTTTACCTCCTTCCGCAGGGGGTGAAATTTCCGTCCGCAAGGAAATAAATTTCTGTATATGCAAAAATATTTTTTCGTATATGCAGAAATATTTTTTCGTATATGCAGAAATTTTTTTTCGCAGGTACGAAAAATTTCTTTCGTTCGTACGCAAATTTTCTTTCGCAGGTATGAAAAAAATCTTTCGTTCGTACGCGACTTTATTTTCGTACCTAAGAAAATTTATTTTTGTACGTACGAAAATATTTTTTTGTACGTACGAAAAAAAATTTTTGTACGTACAAAATTTCGGCTCTTTGCGAGAGGAGCGAAAAATGTGTGCTTATGTGCTCATTTTCAAGCAGTAACAGCCCTCTCTCCGGGTTGCTCCCGGATAAGGCGGAAAAGGGAGAAAAAGTGCGTTTCGGAGCTTCGGAATTTTGCCCCGAAACGGGCACGAAAAAAACCAAGTGCGGTCTCCGGAATTGTATCTTCCGAAGACCGCACTCGGTATGTTTCGATTCTTTCCCGCGGGGGATCAACCAAAGTCGTCGAAGTAAAGCTGTTCGCGAGGAACGCCCAGGCTGTCGAGCATGCCCTTGACGGCATTTGCCATCGGTCCGGGACCGCACATATAGTACTCGATGTCCTCCGGCGCTTCGTGGTTGATGAGGTAGTTGTCGAGGATCACCTGGTGGATAAATCCGGTGTATCCCGTCCAGTTGTCCTCCGGAAGCGGATCGGAAAGGGCGATGTGGAAAGAGAAGTTCGGAAACTCTCGCTCTATTTCGCGGAAGTCTTCCTCATAAAAAATCTCGTTCTTGGAGCGCGCACCATACCAGTAGGAGACTTTTCTGCCGGTCTTGAGCGTCTTGAACAGATCCAATACCTGTGCCCTGAGCGGTGCCATACCGGCTCCACCTCCGATGTAAAGCATCTCGGCGTCGGTGTCCTGGATGTGGAAATCTCCATAAGGACCCGACATCATCACCTTGTCTCCCGGCTTGAGGCTGAAAATATAGGACGATGCTATACCCGGCTTGATGCCTGCCGCCCACGTTCCGGTATTGCGGTCGAACGGAGGTGTCGCGATACGAACGTTGAGTGTGATGATGTTGCCCTCCGCCGGGTAGTTCGCCATAGAATACGCACGGATGGTCTCTTCATCATTAGATGCTTCAAGAGGCCAGAGCTTGAACTTGTCCCACTCCCCCTTGAAACGGTCTCCGATGATCATGTCGGAAAACTTCACGTTGTACTTCGGTATCTTGATCTGAGCATACGATCCGCTCTTGAAGTTGAGCACCTCGCCCTCCGGCAGCTTCACGACAAACTCTTTGATGAAAGATGCTACGTTGTTGTTGGAGACTACCGTGCACTCCCACTCTTTTACACCGAAGACTTCTTCCGGAACCACGACCTGCATGTTCTCTTTTACCTTAGTCTGGCAGGAGAGTCTCCAATGGTCTTTGATCTCCTTGCGAGAAAAGAATCCTACTTCCGTGGGCAGGATCTCTCCGCCACCCTCGACCACGCGACAACGGCACTGTCCGCAAGAACCACCGCCCCCGCAGGCAGATGAGAGATAGATGCCTTCGCCTTGAAGCGTGTTGAGAAGCGTTCCGCCGATGGGAACGTCAAACTCTTTTTCTTCATTCACCGTGAGCTTGACGTCTCCGGATGGCAGAAGCTTTGCTTTGGCTACCAAAAGAAGTGCTACAAGCAGAAGGGTAACTACAAGAAAGACCACTACGCTGGCTCCTATTGCAGCTCCGTTTATTGCTAATAATAACATTATGATGTTTTGCTTTTATTGTTGTTAGACTTTCTGTAATGACCTCTTATGATAGCTTGATACCGGAAAAACTCATGAAAGCGATACCCATGAGAGCCGTGATGATGAACGTGATACCCAATCCGCGCAAAGGCTTCGGAATGTCCGAGTACGCAATCTTCTCACGAATGGCAGCCATACCGATGATAGCCAGCAACCAGCCTATACCGGAACCGAAACCGTAAGTGGTGGCAAGCCCGATATTGGCAAACTCTCTCTGCTGCATGAAGAGCGATCCGCCGAGGATGGCGCAGTTTACAGCGATAAGAGGCAAGAAGATACCCAATGACGCGTACAAAGATGGGCTGAATCGCTCCACGATCATCTCCACAAGCTGTGTGAAAGATGCGATGATCGCAATGAAGAGGATAAGGCTCAGGAAGCTGAGATTGACGTCTGCAAATTCAGGCCCCAACCATGCCAATGCTCCTTCTTTCAACACATAGTTTTCCAACAGATAGTTGAGAGGAAGCGTACAGGTGAGGATAAACGTAACAGCTAACCCTAACCCCAAAGAGGTCTTTACATTCTTGGAGACAGCAAGATACGAACACATACCAAGAAAGTATGCAAACACCATGTTGTCAACAAAGATGGACTGTACAAATAAACTGATATATTCCATTGTGTCTCTGTTTATGTCTTAATTATTACACTATTACGTCGGGTTATTTTTCTTGCAGCTCCGGAGTGTAGGATCTGTGTACCCATATCACAAGAGCAACGATGATAAGAGCCATAGGCGGCAAGATCATCAAACCATTGTTTACATATCCCATTTCATAGAACGAATCCGGTACCACTTGGTAGCCAAGCAGCGTTCCGGAGCCGAACAACTCGCGGAAAAATCCTACGATCACAAGAATAATACCATATCCTAAACCATTTCCGATACCGTCAAGGAAAGATGCGCCCGGCTTATTGCCCAAAGCAAACGCCTCAAGACGTCCCATCAAGATACAGTTCGTAATGATCAGACCCACAAAGACAGAGAGCTGCTTGTTTACATCATAAGCAAAAGCCTTCAACACTTCACTTACGATAGTTACAAGAGCAGCCACGACAACAAGCTGCACGATAATACGGATACGATTGGGTATCGTATTACGAAGCAACGAAATAATCACATTGGCAAAAGCAATAACCACGGTTACCGAGATTGCCATAACAAGAGATGGCTCAAGCTTCGACGTTACTGCCAAAGCGGAGCAGATACCCAGCATCTGAACAACAACCGGATTGTTCTTGCTGAGCGGACCTATCAGGATTTCTTTATTCTTTTTACTTAGTAATGCCATGACACTGGTTTATTTATTGCTTTTAAGAAACTCTTGGTACATTTTGATACTGTCGCGAATCATGTCGTTGACACCGTTAGAGGTAAGCGTACTACCGCTTATCGCATCCACGCCGTTTGCCAGCTTGCTTCCGCCTTTAACGACCTGAACGGGAGCAAAAGCACCATCCGTAAATATCGTTTTGCCTTCAAATGCAGAGGTAAAGAACGGTTCCACGATCTGAGCACCAAGTCCGGGAGTCTCCCCTTGGTGGCTGAAGTCCACGCCGTATATCGTTGCAGTATCATCGTTAATAGAGATAAAGCCCCAGACAGGTCCCCAAAGACCGGCACCGCTCATGGCCAAGATATATTTCTTCACGCCATCCACTTCTGCTATAAAGACAGGATACTCGCCCTTGTCTCCTTCACGAACAACCTTGGCAAAGTCTGCGGCAAATGCCGGATCTTTCACGTCTGTACCCTCAGAGCCTTCCACTCTTTCACCGTTTGTTCTCACAAGGAAAGCCTCCTTGATATATTTGCCGTACTCTGCTTGTGCATTCTGAGCCGTAGCAGAGACCTTTATAGACTTCAATATCTGTTGCATCTTGTCTATATTGGCATTGGCTGTTTGGCGTCCCTTGAGACTTTGCGATGTAAACGCGAGTCCCACAGCGACCAAAATCACCATCACGGCTGCATATATAATAGTATAAGAATTGCTATTTCTATTCATAACCTTTTATCTGTTAAGTGAGGTGATTACTTATGCTACTTTCTTAGAGTTGGCAACCGTGGCTCTGCGCATTCTCTTCTTCACGTTTGCATCCACCACATAGTAGTCTATCAGCGGAGCAAAGGCGTTCATCAGCAAGATTGCCATCATCATACCCTCCGGATAACCGGGTTGAAGAAGACGGATCACGATGGCAAAGAATCCGATAAGGAAGCCATAGATCCACTTACCCAGCTCTGTTCTTGTTGCAGTTACCGGGTCTGTTGCCATAAACACAGCGCCAAAGGCAAAGCCACCAAGCAACATATGATCCAAAGCAGACACCTGCATTCCGGCAGTGGCACCGCTAAGGTTGAAGAGAAGAGCCGTTGCAAATCCGCCCAAGAAAATAGAGCAGATGATCTTCCAGCTTGCAATACCTGTGGCAATGAGTATCACTGCACCGATAAGGATAGCCAGAACGGATGTTTCACCGATAGAACCCGGAATGAGCCCCAGGAAGTAGTCCCAAGAAGAGAGAGCATTGCCCACCACATCGGTTACGGGTTGCAGTCCTTGCTCTTTTGTCATACCGGCGATCTGTCCTAAAGGAGTCGCTCCGGAGAATGTATCCACGGGAGTTCCACCGCCAAGACCGAAAGTAGAACCGGTTCTGACGAACACTTCATTACCGGACATTGCCGCCGGATAAGCGAAGAAGAGGATCGCACGAGTTACAAGAGCGATGTTGAAGATATTATAACCAGTACCTCCGAAAGCCTCTTTGGCAAACACTACCGCAATGATAGTGGCAACGGCAATCATCCAAAGCGGAGTCTCTACCGGTACGATAAGAGGAATAAGGAAGCCTGTTACCAAAAATCCTTCTGCTACTTCGTGTCCACGTATCTGTGCAAAAATAAACTCGGTACCAAGTCCGGCAACGTAGGCTACGATGATCTTGGGCAGGATAGCCAGAAGACCATACAGGAACATAGCCCAAAAGCCTGCCTGTTGCCCGATAGCCATGTAGTGCTGATAGCCCAGATTGTACATCCCGAAGAAAAGAGCCGGCATCAGAGCCACAAGTACCACCGTCATGGTACGCTTCGAGTCCATGGCGTCATGGATATGTACTCCTCTTCTGGACGTAGTAGAAGGCACGAAGAAGAACGTTTCTAAACCATCGAAGACGGAATGAAACATAGATAATTTGCCACCCTTCTCAAAGTTTGGCTTTATCTTGTCGATATATTTTCTTAACGCGTTCAATGTATTGTCTGTATTAGGGAAGTGTTATCAATTCATTTCTTTATAGAGCATATCCAATGCACGGCGCACCAGATACTGCAACTCCAGCTTCGATGTATCTACAAACTCACACAAAGCAAAGTCTTCCGGAGCCACTTCATAGATACCTCTCTCTTCCATCTTATCTATATCGAAAGAGACTATTGCACGCACAAGGTACTCCGGATATATATCCATCGGGAACACTTTGTCATACTCGCCCGACACGATAAGGGCTCTTCTGCCTCCGCGTATGCGTGTGTCGAAGCTGAACTCTTTCTTACCCATAAGGAATGCCGGATAGGATCTCGACACGCTGTATTTGTTGAATCCGGGAGCAGCCCAGCCGAACATTTCATGAGTGTCATCACCTTCGGGGATCACGGAGATCACCTTAGAGAACGGACTCATAAAGGTATATTCGTCCGTCAGCATAGTACCCGTAAGCACATCTCCATCTATGATACGCTTCTTGGCAGAGTCGTTCACCAGTTTATCTTTCACCAGTTCTGCCACGTTTGCACCGCATACAACGTTTGCGATGCCTCTCGTTGCCACGCACTCTCCGGCGATACCCACCTTCTTGGAGAAGTCTGTCTTCCCTGTGCGTAAGAACTTTCCGATAATAACCAGTTCGGAAGCAGATACAGTCCATACCGTGTCTCCCTTATTCACCGGAGCCGTATGGTTGATAAGCACTCCCACATTGCCGGCAGGGTGTGGACCTGCTACTTCTACCACTTCACAGTTGGAGAGCTTAAAGCCCGATCCGGTGGGAATACCGACATAAACCTTCCCGGTTGTCAGCTTTGCCAGCAGGTCTATCGCTGCCTGCATATCCTCCACTCTGTCCCCGAAAAGAGCTTGTGCCTTGGGAGTAAGGGGAGCGGTTACATTGGCAGTAACAAAAATATCACGAGGGATAATAGTAGGATTTGGGAGGTAGTCGTATGGGCGTTGACGCAAAAGAGCAAACATACCGCTCGAAAGGAGCAGTCCAAGTAGCTCTTCTCTGCTCTTACCCTTTGTCTCCACAGAGAACGGAGCGTACTCGATAGAGGCTTCCGGAGCGATCTCAACGCTCAAGATCTTACGTTTATCTCCTCTGTTGATGGCTATCACTTTACCACTAACAGGCGATACGATCTTTATCTCCGGAAAACTTTTGTGGAATAGAACGGGTGTTCCGGCGAGGACACTGTCTCCTACTTTCACCTCCAGCTTGGGCAGCAGACCGGGATAATGGTCCGGCACAACGCCGTAGGTGGTAGAGGGCTGCGCGTGCACCTCAACCTCTTGAGGCTTGCCAACAATGTTGATGTCCAAGCCCTTTTTAATTTTAATCACTTTAGCCATTAAATAAGTATACTATATTTGAAAACTATTTCCGCAAGTCGCTATATACACAGTGGGTTAAGAGGCTCTTTTGCCCCCGATATACAAAAATGTACGACCCAACTCAATAGACTTGCAAAATAAAGAAAAAAATTAGTTATGACCAAATGAGCTGTTCCCTTTGTTCTCATATATTTACACACAAAACGACATCCTCTTCCGACCCAAAGTGAATGCACCCCAAAACGATGCCGAAAAGCGCCTCTTCTCTCCTCGGTTTTTATATATTCCATACCGGTAAAATCCCCTCTTGTTTCTGCTCTCTATTTTGATCGGAGGGGGCGTTTTCAGAACACGACCGAACTGTTAAATCCGCCCCGTTTTATTAACACCATTTTCGATACAGGTTCACTCAAAACGCTAAACGAGCATATTCTTTCGGCTTAACGTGTTTAATTTTTCAATGAACACGTTTACCGATTTCATTAAACACGTTACACCGATTAACGCAAAAACAGCCCATCAAACGGACTGAAGAAAAAATTTTTTCGAATTCGAGATTTTTCATATCCCTCTCAAAATCAATCCATTGAAAAGATCTCCTCTTTCCGGTTTCAAGAGAGAGACAAAAACCGGGAAGTTTTCAGCGCATCTTCCGGACGCCGTTTTTATATAAAAGCGACAGCGTACCACCCGGTGTCAAGAGAGATGTTTTTGTATCTCTGCACCCGAATGGTACGCTGTCTGTATGATTATTGTAGAAGTTTATACCTCAGCTCCCTCAAACAGAGGCTGCAACAGCTCCGGAACGGAAAGGTTCAAACTTCTGATTTCTGCCAGCTTCTGCTCGCCTTTACGAGTGAGAGAAAAGAAGACTTTCCGCTTATCTTCTCGTCCCAATCGCCGTCCGATCCACCCTCTGTCTTCTACTGCCGAGAGGAGTTTGGACGTATGAGCCGGCAGGAGACCTATGCGAGCCGAGACTTCGGAAGCGGAAACCGGCTCCCCCGATATGACACAGAGTGCCATCGCTTGGTTCAGATCGCATTGGGCAGACTCCATAAGCTGCTGCTCCAAATTCCGAATAGAGATCATCAGTTCCCTCATCAGGCATATACATCTTACATTCTCCATAACGCTTTATTCTTGTAGAAGAAAAGATTCGGAAGCCCCAAAGTTAGATGAAAAGATTGATATTGGCATCGTCCGCACGGTTCATGTAAGTGGCTACACCGCCTATCGAAACCTCTTCGATAAGCTCTTTGCGATCCACTCCCATTACATCCATGGACATCTGACAAGCTATAAACTCCACGCCGTTCTCAAGAGCCTGAGCGCGCATACTCTCTAAAGAGTCCACGTGTCTCTTTTTCATCACAAAGCGCATCATCTTTGCTCCCAATCCTCCCATATTCATCTTGGAAAGACCAAGCCCTTTACTGTCTTTGGGCATCATGTATCCGAACATTCGTCCCCAAAAGTCTTTCGTAACCTTAGAGCGTGAACGGCGCTTTATGGCATTGAGTCCCCAGAACGTAAAGAAGATTGTAACCTTCTGCCCTGTGGCTGCTGCTCCGTTGGCAAGAACGAATGTCGCCAGAGCTTTATCCAGGCTGTCGCTGAACAGGATAAAGGTCTTGCCCTTTGCCGGAGAGGTACTCACGCATGTCCCCTCCGCCTTGCAAGCGGTCTTTTCTACCGTTACCACAAACTTACCTCCCTTTGTCTCTTTTGCGATGAGGGTGTGTCCCGTGGTGTCGCACCATGCTTGGGCATCTCTCGAAAAGCCCGGATCGGTGGACTCTATCGCCAAACGTTCCCCGACATTTATCTTGTCTATCGACTGCTTCAACTTCAGTATCGGACCCGGACAGGCAAGTCCGCACGCATTCACCTGCATCACCGTGGCAGATGTATCCGCAGAGGCTTTCGGTTGGGAGAAAGTATTCTCCGGCTTGGAGCTGTAGTCTGCCACTATTGCAGAGTACAGTCTGTATCCGCCAATCAGATTGTACACATCGGTAAAGCCGTTCTGCAACAGAATATTGGAGCTGAGGTAGCCTCTGAAACCTACCGTACAGTAAATATATACCGGTTTATCTTTCGGGATCTCTCTGTGTCGGAAGCGCATTTCTTCCAATGGGATATGCATCGAACCGGATATGTGCTCCACATCGTATGCTTCTCTCGGACGCACATCCACTATGGTTACCTTCTTCGGATCTGCTGCCTGCATCTCTCTCCAGTATAGCGGCTTCATCTTACCCGAAATGATATTCTCCGCCACATAGCCTGCGAGAGCCACGGGATCCTTTGCTGAAGAGAAAGGAGGAGCGTATGCCTGCTCGGTCTTCATCAGATCGTAGATGGTGCCTTCGTGCTTGATGATCTGCGCAATGGAGTCTATCCGCTTATCCACCCCCGAAACACCTACGCACTGAGCGCCGTAGAGACGGCCGGTTTCGGGATGAAATACGATCTTCAACGTCAATGGAAAAGCGTTCGGATAGTAGCCCGCATGGCTGTTGGGCTGAACAGTGGCTGTAAGATAAGGCAATCCCTCTCTCTTTGCAGCCTTTGCGGCAAGCCCGGTAGAAGCCACGGTGAGGTCGAAGACCTTGGCTATTGCCGTGCCGATAGCTCCTTCATAAGTCTGCTTTTGCAGTCCGCTCATGTTGCCTGCCACTATACGCGCCTGTCTGTTGGCTGGTCCGGCAAGATAGTTGGTCCAGCTCTTTCCGGTGATCGGATGCCTGAACTCTATGGCGTCTCCCACGGCAAAAATATCGGGATCTGAGGTTTGGAGATAGTCATCTACCTTTATACCTCTCGCTTCGCCTATCTCTAAGCCGGCATCCTCAGCAAGTTTACTGTTTGGGCGTACCCCTATTGAAAGAAGGATAAGATCGGCATCGAGTGTCTCTCCCGAGTCGAGAGAAAGGCTCAGTGCACTGCCCTCGGCTGCTTGGCGAATGGCTGTAACCGCTTTTCCGAGATAGAGTCCCACACCTTTCTGATGCATGTGAGCATGAACGACAGAAGCCAAAGAGAAGTCTATCGGAGCCATTACTTGCGGTGCCATTTCTACGACACTCACTTCGATATGACGGGCATGAAGATTTTCTGCCATCTCCAATCCGATAAACCCACCGCCTACAACCACGGCTTTCTTCACCTTATGGCTGTCCAAGTAGTGCTTTATGGCGTCCATATCTTCCACGTTACGAAGCGTGAACACACCCGGACTATCTATGCCGGGAAGCGGTGGAACCACCGGAACGGCACCGGGTGAAAGCAAAAGTTTATCGTAGCTCTCCATGTAGGTAGTACCGTCTGCACGGCGCACTTCTACCTGCTTTCCGGCACGATCTATACGGAGCACCTCACTCTCTACACGGATATCCATGTGGAACATATCGGAGAAAGACTGCGGTGTTTGCAGGAACAACATATCTCTCTCTTCTATTACTCCGCCGATGTGATAAGGCAAACCACAGTTGGCATAAGAGATATACTTCCCTTTCTCAAAGAGCACGATCTCGGCGTGTTCATCCAATCTTCTAAGTCGGGCAGCAGCAGTAGCGCCTCCTGCAACCCCGCCTACTATTACGTATTTCATGATTTATATGGTATTGTATTCCTTTTACGTATTATTTTTTTGCAAAGATAGAAATATTTCCACAGGAAATATATTTCGCATGAATAATATTTATCCCAAAGCGTAAAAGACTTAAAAATAGAATTATAGGCATCTTCCTTTGCAATGTTCGGCTTTGGATAAAATGTTTAACCCGTCCATAAAACCGGTTGAATATTATCAATACTTTCTCTGATGCTTTATAGTTTTAGAAGTAGAAGCGTGAGTGGTAAACTTCAAGATTTGGTTTGTGGCAAACAAGCCTTGACTTGTAGAGGTCAGATCTTGATTTGCAGAAGTCAAGCCACGATTTCGGTGTCGGAACAGGTTAAACGGATTTTATGAACGTGGACAAAGAGAGTTTTTATCCCCTTCAAAACAAAAGCTCCCACTGGCAAATGCACCGATGGGAGCTTCTTTTGGAAAAACTATCGAGTTTTTACTTCAAGTCCGGATTTACTACAACAGTGGAGAGATCGAATCTTAGCGGAATATTATCCAGTATCTCGAACAGCTCATCCTTGGTCGCGGCTCTCAACATATCTATACGGGTCTGCTTAAAATCCGGTATTCCCTTAAAAAGAGGTGTGGCTGCAAGATGCCTCCGAACGTGCAGAATGCCTCTGCGTTCGTCTGTCTTCAGGATGCTCTCCTCTATCTGGCGCTTGAGGATGTCTATATACCATGAGAAGTGGTGCGCCGGAGCTTCTTTGCCATCGAGCAAAGCACGCATCTCTTCAAAGCACCACGGTCTGCCTATACTCGCTCTGCCCACCATCACAGCATCTACTCCGGTCTCCCGAAAGCGTCTGAGAGCATCTTTACCGGAGACAACATCTCCATTACCGATGATCGGGATAGAGATACGAGGGTTTGACTTCACTCGCACAATGGGTTCCCAGTCCGCCTCACCGGTGTACATCTGACTCCTTGTACGCCCGTGTATGGTAAGGGCAGCGGCACCGGCATCCTGAATTTGTTCTGCCAAATCCTCTATGATGATATTTTCCATATCCCAGCCGAGCCTTGTCTTCACGGTAACCGGAAGGGATACAGCCTTGACGACAGCCGCGGTAATCTCCAGCAGGAGAGGCGGATTCTTGAGCATTCCGGAGCCACAACCTTTTCCGGCAATCTTTTTCACGGGACAGCCGAAATTGATATCTATAATATCCGGTCTTGCTTCTTCGCATATCTTGGCAGCCTCCACCATGGTCTCCGTATCTCGTCCGTAAATCTGTATTGCCACGGGGCGTTCGCTATCCTGTACCTGCATCTTGTTCACGGTACTCTTGATGTCCCGTATCAGTGCATCTGCCGAGACAAACTCGGTATAGACTATAGCCGCACCGAAAGCCTTGCACATGTGACGGAAAGAAGAGTCCGTAACATCTTCCATCGGTGCCAAAAGCAGAGGATATGCCCCTAAATCTATATTTCCTATCTTCATTCGTTTTCTTGAGGAGAGCCTATCGCACTCTCTCTAATGCTTTGTGTATATTGTCGCAGACGTTCTCACGTCCCAGCTCGTCCAGCAGTCCGGACTGCTCCAACTCCTTGTACACTTCGGGCTGTACGCCGGAGAGGACAAGATGAATGCCCTGTTTCTTATGAAAGTCCGCCATCATGCTAAGGTTGTGAAGCGCTGTACTATCCACAAAAGGCACTCTCCGCATCCGCACAATACGAGCCGTAGGTTTGTGATGCACCTGACGCATGGTTTCGTCGAAACTGTTTGCCATCCCAAAGAAGAATGGTCCTGCTATCTCGTAAACATCCACCCCGTCCGGAATATCCAATACCTCTTTGTGGTCTGTATCGGAATGGGAAAGGGCATCGAACTGCTTGTCGTGGCGAATGATACCGGTTGCTTTCTGCAGTCTTCGCATGAAAAGAAGCACGGCAAGCAGCATCCCTATCTCGATGGCTACCGTCAAGTCTATCAGAACTGTGAGGAAAAAGGTTACGAGAAGAACGACTATATCACTCTTCGGGCCCTTAAAAATAGCCAGACATGAACGCCATCCGCTCATGTTATACGATACTATCACGAGCACTCCGGCAAGAGCAGCCAATGGGATATAGGCAGTAAGAGGTCCGAGAAAAAGGAGGATGGCAAGCAGCATGACAGCGTGTACAATGCCGGCAACAGGTGTTCGTCCGCCGTTGTTGATATTGGTCATCGTGCGTGCTATTGCGCCTGTTACGGGGATGCCACCGAAGAAAGGCACCACGACATTAGCGGCTCCTTGCGCTATCAACTCTACATTGGAGTTGTGCCGAGCACCGGTAACCCCATCCGCCACAGAGGCTGAGAGCAGACTCTCGATGGCACCGAGCATGGCGATGGTAAAGGCTGAAGGGAGAAGTTTTTTCAGTGTAGCCACACTGAGATCCAGAGTCTGAAACTCCGGAAGACCCGATGTGAATGTAAAGTGATCGCCTATGGTAGCCGGGGCATTGGGCACTCCGAAAGAGGTAAGTGCATATCCTCCGAGAGTAAGCACGATGAGAGCCAAAAGCGATCCCGGTATCTGTCTGTGTATCTTGGGAGCATAGACAATGGTCAGCACCGCTAAGACAGTGAACAGAAGCGACCACGGATTCCAGCTATCAAGATGAGCGAAGTAGGTCTGCCACTTCCCGATAAAATCTCCCGGTACACTCTCTATCTGCAATCCCAGTATATCTTTCACCTGAGTGGTGAAGATGGTTACCGCAATACCTGCCGTAAAGCCGAGAATAATGGGATAGGGGATGAAGCGGATCACCGTCCCCAAACGCAGAAAGCCCAGCAACATCAGCATTGCCCCCGCCATCACCGTAGCCACAGCAAGTCCGGCAATACCAAACTCCTGAATGATGCCAAACACAATGACGATAAAAGCTCCCGTAGGACCGCCTATCTGTACGGTGGAACCGCCAAGAGCGGAAACGATAAAACCTCCGAGAATGGCTGTGATAATACCTTCGGTCGGACTTACACCGCTTGCTATCCCGAAAGCAATGGCCAACGGCAGAGCCACGATGGCAACAATGATACCTGCTATAAGGTCTTTGAAAAATTTCTCTTTCGTGTATCCTTGAAGAGAGTAGTAAAGTTCCGGAAGTCCTATCCGTGCAATCTTCTCTTTAGACATGATTCTCCTTTTATTCGTTATACTTTACCTGTGTGTCCGAACCCTCCTGCTCCTCTCTCCGAGTCGGTCAGGCTTTCCACTTCGTCCCACTCCACTCTCGTGTAAGGGGCTACAACCATCTGGCAAATCCGCTCTCCCGGTTGAAGCGTGTATGCTCCTTGAGAGAGGTTGATGAGAATGATGCCGATCTCTCCACGATAATCCGCATCTATCGTGCCCGGTGTATTGACAAGTGAAATGCCATGCTTGAGAGCCAAACCGCTTCGGGGTCTCATCTGAGCCTCGTATCCGCGCGGAAGTTCTATAAACAGCCCGGTGGGGATAAGCCTTCTTTCCAAAGGTTGAAGCGTAAGAGGCTCTTCTATGTTTGCTCTCACGTCCATCCCTGCCGAGTCCAATGTCCCATATTCGGGGAGTTCGTTCAAGGTCTTGCGCACAATGCGCACACGCACTTTATCCATGTTGTTGTCTGTTATTCCTGTTCTTTCAGCTCCACTTCCCTTCCATCCTGAGTTATCAGAAGTGCCGGAGTGCCCGGCTCCGTAACGTAACCTACAATGGCAATGCCTTCCATCTGCTCTATCACATCCTTAAAACCCAACGGAACAGTAAAGAGCAGCTCATAATCTTCACCGCCATAAAGAGCAGCAGAAAAGACATTGATGCCGATCTCTTCCGCCATGGAAGCAGTCTCATAATCTATCGGGAGACGCTCCTCGTAGAGCTTCATTCCCACGCCGGACGCTTGGGAAAGAGCGAGCAGATCTCTTGCGATGCCCTTTGTAACATCTATCATGGAGGTGGTTTTCACGCCCGCAAGAGAGAGCATATCCATAATATCGAAGCGAGGTTGAGGTGTAAGCTGACGCTCCAACAGGTAGGTGCGATCTCCAAGATCGTGTTTGTAGTCGCTACTGCCATCGTAAGCCTCCTGCTCTCGTTCCAATGCTTTGAGCCCCATATAGGCTGCACCGAGATTGCCGGATACGCAAATGAGATCGTTGGGGGCTGCTCCTTTTCTGCAAACAACAGTGTCGGGGTCTGCACTTCCAATGGCTGTAACGGCAATGGTAAAGCCTGCCACGGATGGCGCAGTGTCTCCACCGAGGAGCTTTACACCAAAACGCTCTGTTGCAATCCGGATACCTTTATAGAGTGTCTCCAAATCTTCCACCTCCCACTGTGCCGTAACACCGATGGCAACGGATATATAAGCCGGAGTGGCATTCATCGCAGCAAGATTGGAAAGGGTGGTCGCCACCGCTTTATAGCCCAAGTGATGGACGGGCATATAGCGAAGATCGAAATGAACCCCCTCCAACATAAGATGCGTGGCGGTAACGCCCATACCTTTAAGGTCGAAGAGTGCAGCATCGTCCCGGTTGTCAAAGCCTTCAAATGATGCTGTAAGTCTGTCTATAAGAGCATTAGCTCCTATTTCTGATATTTGCATGGTGTAGAGATTGAATTTTTATTCTTTGGCGGAAGCCGAAAGAAAGCTCCGACTTTTCTCTGCAAAATTAGCCAATTAGATAGTATTGAGCAATTTTCTTGTCGGAAGAGATTAGGAGAGAAGTTGCTTGAGAAAAGATTAAGAGAAGGTCTCTTTGAGGACAGGCAGGGATTTGAGATCTCCTATGCCATGGAGATGAAAATCGTAGTAAGAGAGTAAAAGATCGAGCAGTCTGCCTCTATCTTCCCGATTCATCGCAAAAACAGAAGGGAGAGGATGCTGTTGTAGCTCATGCAGTAACCGAGAAGTGTTGCGTTCCGGTTCGGATGCAGAGAAAGATGACACATAGCAGCCCTCTTCTCTGTGCAGGAGATAACCGGGGCGGTAGCCTGTATGGTCGGGAGCGATACCGAAATCATCCAACAGCCGGACCATAAGATGAAGATGAAGCGAAGCAAGTACGACATCGGGTTCTTTATCCAGTGCGTCTATCGCAGACAGTATTGTACGGAATAGTGCTCCCTGCTCTTCTCCCTGCATGGGTGCTAAAAGACGGTGAAGAAACTCTGTCAGAAAAATAGCAACTCCGTTAGCCACCAACGAGCGTGATGGTGCCGAAGGAATGAGAAGGGGTTGCAACTCTCCCACAAGGTGAATCTGTCTTAATGGTTTGTGGTCATATACCAACTCTACCACTGAAAGCGGGACATACAGCGAACGAAAAGCACTGCCTTTCTTGCCTGCCACACGAGGAATCTGAAATGATACCGATCCGAGATTTTCCGTGAAGAGGTGTGCAATGGACTTTGTATCCGAGTACCTTACCGTGGTAAGCGATATGGCACGAGTGTGTATCTTCATGTTGATTCCGAGAAGAGAGTCTGAAAAGGGAGTCCGAACAATGGAGGCGAACCGAAATGAGAATGTCTTTTTCGGTTCGCCTCTATCTATTTTTGGTCTGACCTGTTCAGAGTCAAAGTGCTTTGAGAGCTTCTACAAGATAGTTATAGACTCTTTCCACACTTGGGATATTTACTTTCTCATCCGGTGAGTGAGGATGGCGGATTTCTGGACCGAAAGAGATCATGTCCATATCCGGCATGACTCCCTGAAGGATACCGCATTCCAAACCTGCGTGCATCACCTTTACTCCCGGAGCTTCTCCAAACATCTTGGTATAGGTATCTCTCATGACATCCATCACGTAAGACTCCGCATTGGGCTGCCATCCGGAATAGCTTGCGCTCATCTCCACTTTTGCCCCGATAAGAGCGAAAGCACTTTCGATAGAGGATGCCACCATCATCTTGCGGCTATCCGAAGAGCTTCTGGTAAGAAACTTCACATCCAACTCTCCATTACCAAGTCTGAGATAGGCAAGATTGGATGAACTTTCCACTGTATCGGGGAAGTCGTGTAACATGGTTACAACTCCATTCTGCACTGCCTCTACGGCATGGATAACATTGTCCTGTATCTCTCTTGGTACTATCTGTTTGGGAAGTTCGCACTTGTGTGCTTCCAACCTTACTTCGTTCTCTATTCCGTGATACTCCCTATTATAAAGGTCTCGATAGTCCGACACAGCTTCCCATAGCATATCTGCATCTTCCTCCGGAAGAGTTACGATAGCACGACACTCACGAGGAATGGCATTTCTGAGGGAGCCTCCTTCTACAAAAGAGACACATACACCAAGATCTTCCACTATCTTCTTGAGGAAGCGGAACATCAGCTTGTTGGCGTTTGCTCTACCCAAATGGATATCTACTCCGGAGTGTCCGCCTTTAAGACCATTCAGAATAATCTCCACAGCAATATCGCCTTCCGGAACAGGCTGATTGTCTTCGTAGCTGAGAGTAGCTCCGACATCTATGCCTCCGGCACATCCAATGTAAAGATTGCCTTCTTCCTCAGAGTCGAGATTCAAAAGAATATCTCCTTTGCTGAATCCGGGTTGTAGCCCGAAAGCACCAACCATTCCGACCTCTTCATCAATTGTAAAGAGAGCTTCCAACGGGCCATGCACGAGACTCTTATCTGCCATAACGGCTAAAGCATAAGCGACCCCGATACCGTTATCCGCACCAAGAGTAGTTCCTTTTGCCTTTACCCATTCGCCATCGACATAAGCATCAATAGGATCTTTGCTGAAATCGTGAGGAGTACCACTATTTTTCTGTGGAACCATATCTACGTGAGATTGCAGCGTTACCACTTTTCTCGATTCATATCCGGGAGATGCCGGCTTACGCATGATGACATTGCCTACTGCATCTTGTTGTACTTCCACCCCAATCTCCTTACCTATCCGAAGAAGATAGTCGCAGACTTCCTTTACCTGACCGGTAGGACGAGGAATTTGTGTAAGGTCGTAGAAATAAGACCAAACAGACTGTGGTTTCAGATTTTTAATCTCTTGTGCCATAAATATGAGGTTAATGGTTTTAAGTATGAGCGTTAATTGTGGATAAAAAAGAGTGTAAAAACCCTGTTATCCGAACGTTTCAAAGATAGAAAATATATTTTGACATTCCTAAATTTTTATAGGAAATGGCTACCTTTGAGACCTAATATTTTGAAGCATGACCCTTATAGATACCTCTTTATCTGCTTTATCTCCTTCTGCAATAATTCTGGCACAAGGAGAGTATCCTGAATCTCCGGCAGTGAGACAGTTTCTCTATGACTCTCCCAACCTGATCATCTGCGATGGAGCTTCAAAACACCTACTTACAGACACGGCTCTTGATCCTAAACTCATCGTTGGGGATGGAGACTCGATTCCTACCGAAATAATGAGGAAGTATGGAGAACTATTTGTCCAAATAGCCGATCAAGAGACCAATGACCTTACCAAAGCAGTAATCTGCTGTAAAGAAAGAGGATGGAGTGAGGTGATGATAGTTGGAGCGACCGGATTGAGAGAGGATCACACTATCGCCAATATCTTTCTTTTAGAGGAGTACAGACGTATGGGAATGACTATCTGTATGGTAAGTGATTATGGCTCTTTCTTTCCCATTGTAGGAAATATCACTTTCAGAGTAAGACCTAAGCAGCAGATTTCACTATTTCCCATCACCGAGGAACCTTTCTCAACAAAAGGTCTTCTATATGAGATAGAAGAACAAGGATTTTCTGCTCTCTGGCAAGCATCTCTCAATGAATCCGTTGGTGAAGAGTTTGTTATCCGCTCTTCTCATCCTGTCATAGTCTATGTTGCCAATGAGGTAAAAGATTGATTCGGGATGAAACAAAAAAGCAAGAAGACTTACATAGTCTGGAGTGGAAGGACTCCGGGGATTTATCTTTCGTGGAACGACTGCAAAAAAGAGGTAATCGGGGTAGATGGTGCGAAGTATAAATCTTTTGAGGATATAAGCGAGCAGGAAGCAGAGGCTATATTGGAAGCAGGGGCGAGTGCATACCTTTCTACGAAACGATCCTCAACAGAAAGAAAAACAAGCAATATCTTACAGGAAGGAGTAAAAGAGAAAGAGGTGGACTGGCAGAGTATTGCCGTAGATGCCGCATGCTCCGGAAGTCCCGGAAAAATGGAGTACAGAGGAGTGTGGACATCTTCCGGAAAAGCTCTTTTTTCAAGTAAAATCTATCCTTGTGGGACAAACAATATAGGAGAGTTTCTTGCCATTGTGCATGCTTTGGCATGGATGGAGCAGCAGGGACATAACTTCACAATATACTCTGACAGCAGAACTGCAATGGTGTGGATTCGCAAAAAAGAGTGCGGGTCCAAGCTTGCAAAAAACAGTAAAACAGAGCTACTCTGGAGCCATATCCGAAGAGCCGAAGAGTGGTTACGAATCCACGACCTGTCCAAGTATAAAATATTGAAATGGGAGACGGATCGCTGGGGTGAGATCCCGGCAGATTATGGCAGGAAATAGTGCTGCAACTATCCCTTTCAGAGAAAAAAGAAGGCATTGAGATTATCCCCTAATCCCAATGCCTTTTATAATCCTTTGCGGATCTTCAATAATGAAGGCCTTCTTCGTAAAAAGTAGAACAATACATCATCTATTGTCTCGCTCGTACACGGATCGAATCTTTCGAGCTGTCTCAGCTAATTCGTCCGATGTTGGAGGAGTCTTAGCCCTATTCTCAGGGCGAAAATCTCCTTCTGAACGTATAGGACCAAGATGAATATGCGCATGTGGCACTTCGAGTCCCATAACAGCCAATGCCATCCGAGGACATCCTGTTACTTCTTCTATTGCTTTTGCTACTCTTTTAGCAAAGCATATAAGTCCGGACAGCTCTTCATCCGTCAGGTCAAAAATATAATCCACTTCTCTTTTTGGAATCACCAACGTATGGGCTTCTACAAAAGGAGCTATGTCCAAGAATGCAAAATAATGCTCTGTCTCGGCTACTTTGTGGCAAGGAATTTCTCCGTTGATTATTTTGGTAAAAATAGATGACATATATATATGTACATGTTTAACTGAATTTATTCTTGTGATTTTACTCTGTCTCGAAACACAAGCCCTATACTTTTGACACTTTTTGGAGTATCCACATAAGGAGAGCGAGCTCTTTCTATCCGAATCTGAATAACATCTTCAAGGCTTCTGTATTCGATAACATCGGATTCTATATCGGGTTTGTAAGAGATCATGTTGCCTCTGAGTCCGAATCGCCTTGCTTCCATTCCCATAGGTCCTTTGTCCGAGAAGTGAAAGAAGTCTATCTGATGTCTTCTGGAAATTTCAAAGATTTGATCTGCGATAAGTTCTCCGGGTGTGAGAGGAGGATCTTGAGTATTTCCAAAGTTGGCACAACCGGTTGTAAAAGCAACAATGGCAACAAAAGTTGCGATAATGGAAAATATCTTTTTCATGACTACTTTCTGTTTTTATTAGATGGATTACAAAATGTTCAAACACTGCAAGAAGGCACTCTATCACTTATGATCGTCATATAGGAGACCTATGCTCCAGACACTTCTTGCATCATCCGGATAGGAAGAGTGTGCCAGCTCGATACGGAGTCCCTTCACGCCTTCAAGGCTGACATAAATCTGCTCATTCTCCCCGTTGTAAGGTTTATAGACCAGCATATTTCTATTGACCGTAAACCTGTGTGCTCTCTGTTCGTGATCAGGTAAATCTGCAAAATGGAAATAGCGGATGTTCTTGGTCTTTACAATCATCTGTATCTGCCGACCTACCAATTCTCCCTGCGTTAAAGACCGCTGTGAGTCGATGTCTCCAAAATTGACGCAGCCGGCAGCAAGTGTAGCCAACAGGAGAAACACAAAAGATGTTAGTAATTTTTTCATGATCATTTATTCTTTAAAGGTTTATAACGTGTTCACGCTGTGTGTCTTCCTCTCAAAGGTAAAGCATTTCTTCTAAAAATCAAAATTCACAAAGGCTTCAAGCCCGGCTTCCTCCCCCTTCCTTTATTTCAGAGTATAAACAAAAGAAAAAATTATCTCCGGACAAAACGACAAATACCTTTAGTGCTTTTACCCAAAACCTTTAGTGCTTCTCCAAAAAAGATTAGGTACTTTTTCCAAAAAGATTAGGTACTTTTAGCAAAAAGATTAGGTACTTTCCCAAAAAGATTAGGTACTTTTTTTCGAAACTCTTCTAACGATAATTGACAATGCAAGAAACGGCAATCAACCTCTCAAGAGAAGAGAAATAGAAATGAGACTAACTGATCTGCCCCCAGTCTCTGTTTTTCTCCATGTATTCGGAGAGTGTTTTATGCAACGGTGCATTGAGAGGATCAGCCGTCAGCGTCGGATCTTTACTCAAGATTTCATCTATCAGATTGGAGACGAACTGTACAATCCGTCCATCCTTTGCCAGATTTGCCATTTTGAGCACTCCACCCACACCACTCTGCTGCGTCCCTTCCAAATCTCCTTGCCCGCGAAGCTTGAGATCCTGCTCTGCGATAAAGAATCCATCGGTACTCTCCGTCATGATTTCCATACGCCTTTTTCCATTATCGGAAAGCTTGTAGTCCGTCATCAATATACAGTAGCTCTTTGCAGCTCCTCTGCCCACTCGTCCTCGTAGCTGATGAAGCTGGGAAAGTCCGAAGCGATTGGCATCTTCTATCAACATGATTGTGGCATTCGGGACATTCACTCCCACTTCTATTACGGTCGTGGAGACCAATATTTTGTCTTGGGCAGAAACAAATCTTTTCATCGCCTCCTCTTTATCTTTGGACTTCATCTTGCCGTGCACGAAGCCAATGGGGATATTCGGGAAGCGGCTCTTGAGCTCTTCATAACCGGTCTGAAGGTTCTTCATGTCTGTTTTCTCGCTCTCCTCAATAAGGGGAAAGACCACGTATGCCTGCCTGCCATTGTCAATCTCTTGTTCCATGAAGCGATACACTTCCGATTTGTGAGCAGGGTAGCGATGTGTTGTTTCTATGGGAGTCCGTCCGGGAGGAAGCTCATCAATGACCGAAACGTCAAGATCTCCATAAAGAGTCATTGCCAGAGTTCGAGGTATGGGCGTGGCACTCATGATGAGAACATGCGGAGGAATAATACGATTCTTGTCCCACAACTTGGAACGATGCTCCACGCCAAAACGGTGTTGCTCATCAATGACAGCCAAACCGAGCCGGTTCATCTGCACGTTCTCCTCTATGAGTGCGTGGGTTCCTATAATAATATGTACACTCCCATCTCGAAGACCTTGATGGATCTTTTCTCTCTCTTTCTTTCGAGTGGAGCCGGTAAGCAAAGCCACATTGATAGAAAGATCTCCCAAGAGAGAACGTATCGTTGCGGCGTGTTGGATTGCCAAAATCTCTGTCGGCGCCATCAGGCAAGATTGGTAACCATTATCTGCCGCAATGAGCATGGAAAGAAGAGCCACCATAGTCTTTCCGCTTCCAACGTCTCCTTGCAAAAGCCTGTTCATCTGGCTTCCGCTCCTCATGTCGTCATATATCTCCCGTACAACCCTCTCTTGTGCTTTGGTCAAAGGGAATGGAAGCTTTTCATTGAAGAACTTATTGAAAAAGTGTCCCACTCCATGCACGGGAAGACCTGCCTCTTCGGTATGACGCTTCTCTGCGATGTAACGCATCCTGAGCCGTATCCAGAAGATCTCTTCCGCTTTGAGTCTCATTATGGCACGCCGAAGTCTGTCTTCATCAGTGGGAAAATGTACGGCTTCCAATGCTTCCCAACGAGAAAGCATATTATAACCTTTCGTGATATAATTCGGCAAAGTATCAGGTAAATGATTGGTACGCACAATATCTATAAGCCTTGAGATCGCATCCCTAAGAACCTTAATGCTTATCCCGACCTTCTTCATCTTCTCCGTAACGGAGTAAACAGGGAAAAGAGTTCCCGCCTTGAAGCGTTGCGAAATAGCGTCATCCAGTTCCGGGTGCACAATACTCCAACCTAAGCCAAAACGGGATGGCTTACCAAATATAATATACTCAACATTCGGCTTTATCTGTTTCTGGATAAACTTTATGCTGTTGAACCAAATGAGTTCAACCTCTCCCGATGAGTCTAAAAATCTTGCAACAAGCCTCTTCTTTCTTCCCTCTCCTTCTATGTGTGGGTCAATGATGCTTCCTTTGAGTTGGACATAAGGCATCTCTTCACGAATCTCTCCGGTAGAGTAAATGTGTGTCCTGTCTATATGACGGTAAGGATAGTACTCCAAAAGATCTCCAAACGTAGCAATTCCGAGCTCACTACGGAGAGTAGAAGCACGAACATCCCCCATTCCGGGAAGATACATAATAGAGGTTTGAAGTAAGTTTTCCATCTTGTACAAAGATAGTGAAAGTGGATATTTTATTATCTTTGTGCCTGTAACATAATACGTTTGTTTACCTCTTATGACTGCAGCTAATACCTCTGACCAGTACGACGAAATAGTGCGTCAGTGTCGTAGGATTTTTGAACTTAAACTATCTGACTACGGAGCTTCTTGGAGCATCATGCGTCCCACTGCTATTACGGACCAAATGTTCATCAAGCTCAATAGGATAAGAACAATAGAAGAAACGGGGACTAATCTTGTCAACGAAAGCTCTACCGGAGAGTTGATTGCTCTCGTAAACTATGGAGCCATTGGCCTCATTCTTTTAGAGCATGGCGTACGTGCCACTCCTGAAGAAGTTTCATCAGATCAGGCTCTCGAATGGTACGATGATTATCTGGGCAAAGCAAAGTCCTTGATGCAGAAAAAGAATCATGACTATGGTGAAGCATGGCGCAATATGCGCTTAAGCTCATTGACAGATTTGATGCTCACAAAAATTTTCAGAACCAAGCAGTTAGAAGATCATCCGGGGGTAACCAAAATATCGGAAGGCATAGATGCCAACTATTATGACATTATCAACTATTCGATCTTTGCGCTCATCCGCATCATCTTAGAGGGAGAAGAACAGAAATGAGCCAACCCATAGATACCTTGGACAGGTATCGTAATCCTATACCTACTTTTGCTATACGAATCGCTCGCCTTGTGGTCGGAGTCTTGTTTCTTCTTTCAGGATTGATGAAAGGGATAGACCCACTGGGGACAGCATATAAAATAGAAGAGTATGGTAGTGCCTTTGGGATTCCGGTGGATGAAACGCTTTCCCTCATTGGCAGCATTGCTCTCTCTACGACAGAATTTACCATTGGAGCATGCCTGCTTACCGGGACATTTCTTTTTTTTACAGCATGGATAACGCTCATGCTGATGACTCTCTTTTCCCTCTTTGCCGCTTATATCAGCATAGCCAATCCGATAACCGATTGTGGATGCTTTGGAGATGTCATTCATGTACCCAACTCGGCAACTCTGGCAAAGAATCTTATCCTTCTCTTCCTTTCTGTCCTTATCTTTCTCGGAAGAGATCGCCCTCGTGTGCTAAGAGTAAAAAATTCAGATGTCATCAATCTTTTCTTATTTATTCTATTCTTTCTCTCCTTTGCCGATACCAACTATCGCAAACTGCCGGCATTGGACTTCAGACCCTATAAGGTAGGCAAGTCTCTCGCAAAACTGAAAGGATACGAAGCAGACTCGACCCTCAAGCAAGCGGAATACGACTACAAGTTTGTGTACAAAAAAGGAGAGGTTGAGATGACGTTCAACATTGATGAAATAGAGCATCTTGATTCTACATGGACGTACGTAAGAGACGCATCAAAACTAATATCTGCAGGAGACATTGCCCCGGCAACAGATTTTATGATCATCAATAGAGATGGAATTGAAATCACCCCCGATGTTCTCTCTCCGGACAACAAGATAATGCTTCTGATAACACCCGATATCAGAAAGATGCAGTTGAAAGAGACCTCTCTGCTAAACTCTCTTAACCGTATAGCCAGAGAGCAGGGAGGAAGTTTAATACTCCTTATGAGTAATGATATGGAGTCCGGTGAGATAAAAAATATCATCAGCAACTTGAATCCGGAATACTCTATTGCCTACCTTGATGAGACTACAGCTAAGACAGTAATACGATCCAATCCCGGATTGGTTGTTTTGGATGGCAGCATCATTCGTCGCAAGGTAAGCTTTTCAGACCTCTATGATCTTATAGAGGATGAAGAGTTTTCAGAACATCCATTTGATCCTCTTCCAAAGAGTAATGCATGGAAAGAGTTCTTATTAACATGGTGGAGAAGCATCATTACCTTTGTGATATTTCTCATTCTTCTCTTTGTGGATATAAAAAACAGAGATAAAGAGAGGAAAGCCATATTACAACAAAAACAATAATTTAGATATGAGAAAAAACATTGTGGCAGGAAACTGGAAAATGAATACCAGCCTGCAAGAAGGTGTTAAGTTGGCAGAAGATGTAAAAAAGGCAATAGAAGGAAAAGACCTCAAATGTGAGGTAATTCTTGGTGTTCCCTTTACACATTTGGCTTCTGTGGTTGAGACAGTAAAAGGATCTGCTGTAAAGGTTGCAGCAGAAAATTGTGCCGATCATACCTCCGGAGCTTATACCGGAGAGGTTTCTGTAGAAATGATTGCAAGTACCGGAGCAAGCCATGTTATCATTGGACACTCCGAGCGTCGCAGCTATTACCATGAAACAGAAGAGATCCTGAAGACAAAGGTCGATTTGGCACTTGCACAAGGTCTTACTCCAATCTTCTGCATTGGCGAAGTATTGGAAGAAAGAGAAGCCAACCGCCATTTTAAAGTCGTAGAAAAGCAAATTGTAGAAAGCCTTTTCCACCTTTGTGAAAAAGAGTTCGGTAAGATCGTTCTTGCTTACGAGCCGGTTTGGGCTATCGGTACAGGCAAGACAGCCACAAGTGATCAGGCACAAGAGATACATGCCCATATTCGCAGCATTGTTGCTAAGAAGTATGGAGAAAATGTAGCCAATGATCTCACCATCCTTTATGGCGGTAGCTGCAATGGAGGCAATGCACCGGAGCTGTTTGCCAAGCCGGATGTTGACGGAGGTCTTATCGGAGGAGCTTCTCTCTCTGCAGAAAAGTTCCTTCCTATTATATTGGCATTCTAACACACTACAAATAGGAGTTCTGATAAGAGAGGTTTTCTCCGGCAGAACTCCTATTTTATATGATATCACACAATCCAACTTTTAATTCATTATGAAAAAAAGCAGAACTCGCTACGCACTCTATCGCGCTATACAGTATCCTTTAACTGTCTTGGGAGCGATTCTATTCACATTCATCTTTTCCGGAAGATTTATAGAACAACTTAAAGAATCCTATATTTCTATTATCATCTGGACATTAGCTCTTTATCTGCTCAGCTTCATCTTCTTTTGGATCGAGTACGGTATGTCTAAAAACAAATAAATGGAGTTGCCTCTACTTGTTACCAAAGAGCACCAAAAAGTTTGCCCAAACATTAAAAAAATATTGCTACATTTGACACAAGGTGCAAGATGGGCATCCGAAAGACTTTAAACATAAATACATACAGGAATGGATCAGCAAAGATTAGACTACTACATTTTAAGCATCTCTAAGTACATTGAGCCTTATGCTTTGAATGAACTTCGTGAACACCTATCATCAAGAGACGACTCTGTCCTATCTCGCCTGCAAGGAATTGAGCTCAGAGATCCGATGATTATGCTTGTAATCTCCATTTTGGGAGGTACTTTGGGTATCGACCGTTTTATGTTGGGACAAGTTGGTCTTGGAGTCCTCAAGCTCTTAACAGGTGGAGGTTGCGGTATCTGGACTATTATTGACTGGTTCCTTGTCTCTCAAAACACCAAGGAATATAATATGGCAAAAATTAGAGAAGCTCTTATGTACGCTTAGTCTTTTGAAGAGAAAAAGAAAAACCTCGGTTTGCTGTTGCGAACCGAGGTTTTTTCTTTGTAGAAATCTTCTATTATAATCTTAGAGAAACTCCAATGTTACCATAGCTTACACCATATCCAAGCTCCAAGAAAGCACCAAACATCGGTGTAAAGAAGTACCTCGTACCGACATTGAAGCCGTAATCAAAGGCATTTCTGTGTTTTGTTTCATTGGCTTCTGTTTTTATACTTTGGAATCTTACTCCGGCATATCCTGCAACATAGGTATCCAACTTCGGGATGAAACTGTAATGAAGAGAGATACGAGGAGCAGCAAGAATACTTGTTGTGTAGGAGTTTCCGGCAATGGCAACTATACCTCCCATACCAAGGGCACTTCTACTGTCCCAGACATAGTCCGATATACTATATGCAAATGATGCGGAAAGAGGAGGAAGTGTAGAATAGGCATTATTTAATCCCACCCCCAAGTTCCAAATACCAGTCCCTTTCTTGAATGAAGTCTCTTGTGCATTAGACTCAAGAGCAAAAGGTAGCAACAAAAAACAAGCTGCAATGGTTAAGAATAATCTTTTCATGATACTGATTTTGTGTTATACGTTATTTCTCTACTGAATGAAAAAGAGCCTGTGAGCCCTCGCATTCTGCACAAAAGTAACTAAAAAGCTTGACTTGTCAGACAACTCCCCCTGTTTTGGAGGAGAAAAGAAGAGACCTACATCAAATCGGCTAAGCCAACAAGAGCGCCTATCAACCCGCAGCAAAGCAGAATCAACCCAATACTTCTATTGATCCCTCGTATGCTTTTAATGTTAAACCACTGCTTGGCTTTAGTGATTGTTCCGGTTATGAGAGTCCACCATAAAACGGCTCCTACGGCAATCCCTGCCACTCCGATCAACAACGGCCAAAGATTTTCTGTATCTACATCTGTAAGAAAAGAAAACTGAGCAAACAGACCCACGTAGAGCAACACTATAAGGATATTCGGTAAAGTAAGAAAGAAGCCGGAAGTAAAATCTCTCCAGTAAGGATGCTCCGTCGGGACATCCTCTTCTTCAGATGTTCCCTCTTCTTCTATGGAAGAGCCCGAATTCATCACGTAAAAAGCAAATGCCACGATGAAGATAGAGCCGAAGAATCGAAGCTCTTGAGAGTACTGCTTAATAAAGAAAATAAAGCTACTTACCCCTATAAGCGTTACAACAGCATAAAAGATATCGCTTGCTGTGGCACCAAGACCTGTAAGCAGACCGCTTTGGCGACCTTTGGTAAGCGTACGACGAATACACTCCACTCCTACGGGACCCATGGGAGCAGAGACGATAACACCTATAATTAAGCCTTTTACAAATGTTGTAAGCATAACAAACAAGAGAGCAGAGCCTCACCTATTTTCATCTCTGTTCTCTTAAAAACGTTTTTACATCTGCAAAGATAGCTAAAAAGAAAAGTTCGGACAAAGCTATCCTCTCCAACAGAAACGACATAGCCACCGGGAAATCTTATCTCCCGATGGCTATGTTTGCTATTTTCACCTTCTCTCTATGCTTAGAAGAGAAGTCTGTCTGTTCTTCTTAAATCTCTGTCGGACCTGCTTCGTATTCAAAGTTTCCGTTACCGAGACCTTTGAACTGATAAGTAAAGTCTGCATTAGCTCTGTTCACACGGATATTTACCTTAATGATGTAGCGTTGCTCTATACCATTTGTCAGAGCCGGCATTTCCGGATATTTATGAGCCAATACGAGCTTAAGACCATCCTTGATACGCTCATACTTCGCCTTTAGAAGAGCTGCAGAATCCAAACCTTTCTCTTCCGGTCTGTCTCCTTGTGTCTCTCCGCCATCGAGGTTGAAGTTGTTATAATAGCTGCTTCCTCCGAACCAGAACTCTTCATTCGTCGGATACTTTTTGCTGATATAAGATGGCTTATTTGCTTTCACCCATTCAAAAAGATATTGGAAGTCTGCTTTTTCAAATGCAAACTTAATGGTTGGATCATATACCCATCCCTTACCATTTTGAATGAACTGGGATGTAACCGGAGTTGTTCTCTCTGTTACAACCCACTTTGTTCCATTGAAGGTATAGTCTTCGTAGTGAACAGAAGTCTTTTTGTCCTTGTAGAACAACCATACAACCACCTTACTGTCGCCTGCTTGAGCATAAGGATACTTCACGGCCAATAGAGCAGGGATATAGTTTTCAGCCGGCATGGAAGAAGAGAAGTTACCATAGTTTGCTCCCATGCTCTTGTACTCTTCCATCGTGATTGCATGATACTTCTTTGCATCAGCAAGCTTGCCATTGATCACGAACCATGTAACATTATCGGAGTTGAAAGATCCTCTGATCACCAAAGAGCGAGGGTTGTTCTGTGCTTTGCTTTTAGCAAGCTCTATCACCTTGTTCAGTTCGTCTGCCTTAAGCTTTACGATAGAGGTTATACCCAATCCTTCAAAGTCTGCCTTCTTGAGTTCCACAAAAGCAGCAAAACCTATTGCTTTAAGGTTTGAAGAAGCAGGAAGAAGTTCTTTATGTTCAATGGTGAGTCTGGAGTCCTTACCCCATTCCGGATTTGCCTTTGCGGCAAAAGGAGTAAGATGCTCTGCAGCTGTAAACTTATCACTGAAAGCAGAGTAAGTTCTCTCGTCTCTAAGATTTTTTTCGAGTTGAGCCTTATAGGCTTTCTTCTCTTCGGGAGTTCCTTGGAATTTTGCAACCATAGAAGAGATATGTCCATCTATGATGCTCTTAAACTCTGCATCCGAAAGGACAATGCTTTTTGTCTTAGTCACATGCTTCTCTTCCTTGTCCAACTCTTCGTATATTCCCTTTGTAGGATTACACGCAACAAGCCCCAGAAGAGCCACGAATGCTAATATATATTGTACTCTTTTCATTGTTGTAATGACGTATTTATGTAAGACCTGTTTTTAGAAGTTGATGCGCAAACCTGTTGCCCAAGTACGACCGAAACCGAAGTAAACAAGCGATGTCTTCATGTCGTGCTTCTTTCCGTCGCGTGCATCTGCTATATACTCTACGTTTGTAGCGTTATCCACATTCATGTAGAGAGTAGCATTTAGAGAGCCGATGTTGAACTTGTAGTTTGCTCCGAGATCCAATGTGTAGTAGTTTGGAAGCTGCCAAGCATCTACCTTGTCGCTCTCCTTTGTTCTGTTTGTCGGATCAAAGTCTGCAAAGTTCTTTCCGGCATAGTTCAAGTTGCCATATATACGGAAGTTCTTGAACACTTCATAAGAAGAGCTTAGAGAAGCCGTAACCTGTGCAGAGTTTCCTACGTGTACACCTGCGATGAAGGCTTGTATCTCAGCTATCTTTTGTTGGCTTTCGTTAAAGATGGCTGCATTTACGTCATCTGTCCAGATCCAGTCTCCCACAGAAACCATACCTTTAAGTTCAAACCTCTTTGTCGGTTTGTAGGTAGCTTCAAGCTCTACCCCCATATGTCTTGCGTTAAGACCTGTGATGTTGGCAAGCTCATTATTTCCGATTCTGCGAGTAATACCCTTATCCATCCACTTGGTGTAGTAAGCATTGACATCCACCTTCAACACCTCGCTGATGAAGCCGTAACCGACCTCGCCGGTAAGTACTCTTTCATACTTCGCTCCGGTGTTGATTTCTGTATTGTAGTTGAAGAATACACTGCGGAAATAAGGTGCACGGGTAAAGTAACCGGCATTCACGAAGAAGTTGTTTTGGTTGTTCAGCTTATAGCTCAAACCACTCTTCACGCTCCATGGAAGATAGCTTGCCCATTCGGAAACATATCTGCTCTGACCTTCAGCCAAAGGAGCTTTTTCGTTTGTACCGCCAAGGTTCACATATCTGTAGGCCTGGTTGGAAAGAGAAGCAGAGACAAAACCATTGAGTTTCTCGCTCTTTGCTTCTGCTTGAGCAAATATACCGTTCCAAAGAACCTCACCAATGTTATCGTACTCTATTCTATCGCCCACCTTCAAAGGTTGATTAGGCTTGTGATACATCAGCTTCTTCGCACTTGTTTGAGGCTCTACATAGTAGTCTCCACCAAGAAGATTTTCTATCTGTTCGTAGTGCAAACCTTGATAGAATCTGGCATCATATCCGGCTGTAAGAGATAGAGCATCCGAAAGTTTATGGTTAAAAGAAGATAGGATACCGTACCAGTTGTGAGAGTTCATTGCATTGGAGAAGATCGCTTTGGAACCATTGTCCGAAGCTCTGTTTTCTCTCATCACGGCATCGAAGTCCAATAGGCCTTCAGGTGTTTGCTTTATCGTAAGCGGATTGCTGGGCTTTCCTGTCGTATTATTTATACCCAACCAGTTTGTACCCTCTGCTCCACGAACACGGCGTCCGCCTCCACGAGCAAGAGAAGCATAGAGAGAAGTAGAGAGCTTGCTCTTAGGACTGATCTCCCAATAGTGGTTGAGCGACATTTGAGGCTTGTGGTAGAAGTTGCGACCATAAGCTCCGCCCACTTCTTGTCCGTTGATGTAGCCGTAACCGATGTTATGACGTGCGCCGAAGCCGCTTTCTCTTATATCTTCTATCGTGTACATCGTTCCTCTTTGGTTGTGCCACTGAGGAGCTCCGAATGCAGTAAACGAAAGACGGTGATCTTCGTTGATGATCTTCGAGATATTAACGAAGTAAGACCATCCTTGGAAAGCAGTACCTCTTACATATCCGTCGCCCGAAGTGCGAGCACCGGCAAGCGATACAGCCCAGCCGTTATCCATAAGACCTGTGGATACATTGAATGCCATCTTGTTGTATCCGTCGTTACCGATACCGGTATAGAAAGATCCGCCCTTCTTGGCATCCGTACTCTTGGTAACCATGTTCATGGTACCTCCGACAGAAGAGAGACCGAGCTTGGAAGCACCTAGTCCGCGTTGAATCTGAATGAAGCTTGACACATCGGACAGACCTGCCCAGTTGGACCAGTACACTTTTCCGCTCTCCATATCGTTGATGGGCACACCATTGATGAGGATACCGAGGTTGTTACTATCGAAACCGCGCATATTGATACGAGAGTCTCCGAAACCACCGCCGCCTTTGGTTACATAAACAGAAGGAGTCTGCTTAAGAAGCTCAGGGAACTCGATGTTAGGAGCTTTCGTCTCAATCACATCAATACTAACGTTAGACACCGGAACGGGAGTTATACGATCTTTAGGAATGATGGATGCGATAACCACAACATCCTCGATACCTCTAACGTCTTCTTCCATATAGACGGCACCAAGATCCACTGAAGGACCTCTGCCAATCTTTACTTTTTTGTCCAGGTAACCCATATATCTGAACAGAAGCGTACTGTTTTCAGGCACGCTTAGCGTAAACTCGCCTTGGCGATTGGAAATATTTCCTGTCGAACCGACAGATACTCTTACTCCTCCAAGAGGATTATCTGTCCCTTTCTCCAATACTTTCCCCTTCACGTTCACCTGCGCAGTGGCTGCCACAGTGCTCAAAGTGAAAAGAATAAGAGCAAATAGAAATGAGATTCTCAATTTCATAGGATTCAATGTTGTTTATAAAGTGATACTTATTTCTTCTTTTGTGTACAGTTTAGCCTGATTTCAAACACATTCTCACCACAAATTTACAAAAACTTTACGAGGAAAAGATTAAGAACCGGTTAAGAAATAGACTTAAAACAAGGGAATTAACAGATGCAATGGTCTCGTTTGTATAACTTTTATTCGGATTTCTCTTCCGGGTTCAATACCTGTTGCAGCTCTCGCCAAAAGAGAGGATAGCTTTTGTTTACCACCGAAGGATCGTCCACGGCAATCTCATAACCCATTGCGGAAGCCACTGCAAACGACATCGCTATGCGGTGATCGTTGTGGCTGTTAAGGTGTAGAGTCTCTTGAGGAAGAGTAGGTTCTCCTCCTCGGAAAAGTATGGAAGAGGCTGTCAATTCGACATCCAATCCAAAGAGACGAAGCCCCTCTTTCACTGCAACAAGCCGGTTGCTCTCCTTGAGAGGCAGGGTCTCCAGCCCGACCATTCTGTAAGGGATGCCTCTCAGAGCCAGAACAACAGCCATGGTAGGTGCGGCATCCGGCATGATGTGCATATTAAGTCCGTCAAAAGCGGTATGAAAATCCTCCACACAAGGCACTCGGACAATGGTTGTAGAGCCTGACACCTCATCCCTTTCGGCTTTGACGCCGATCAGGCGAAACAGAGCAGCTGCCGAAGCATCCCCTTGCAGAGATGGCAGTGTAAGGTCTTGCAGTTTGAGGTGTGCACCTAAAGAGGAGAGCGCAATGAATGCAAACCAATAGAGAGCCGAGGACCAGTCTGCCTCTATATCCCTTGTGCTCACAGGAAGATACCTGCCGGGCAACACCTTTATCTCCTTATCCGTATAGCTGCACTCTATACCGTAGCGTCGCATAAGCGACAAAGTCATGTAAACATAAGTCTTACTCACGCTCGAAGCATCCCACTCCACTTCGAGCCCATCGGGCAGATAAGGAGAGATGAGCAGTAGTGCGGAGATAAACTGAGAGCTTCTGCTCTCCGTCAGATCTATCTTTCCGCTCTTGAGCGATGAGGGTCGTACTACGATCCGGTCTCTCTTGTCCTCGCCCTTTTCCCAGGCGACCTCTCCACCCAGCCGGTTCAGTGCCACCAGCAGTTCGTCCATAGGTCTCTGCATCAACCTCTCAGTGCCGGATATTACCACGCAACGCTTCGTTGCAAGAGCAGCATAAGCGACAACAAAACGGAGAGCAGAGCCGCAGTCTTCCACATCCACGAGGATCGTCTCTTCGGTCGATGGAGATGAAACGAGCGCAACAACTGCCCTGCTCAGCACCAGAATATCGTTCGGATAGTAGCTCCCTTTGTCCTCCAAAGCCTTGGCAGAAAGAGGCAAGAGAGCGTCTTGCCTCCTTCCCAATGCCTCTATGATCAGAAGACGATTGTAGATACTTTTGGAAAGCGGAAGCTGTATGCTCTGTCCCGAAGCGGAAGAGAATGGAGGTGAGAGGATTATAGGTTGCATGCTATTACTTTTGTACTCAAAGATACGAGATAAATACGTATCTTTGTGATGTTTTATAAGATATTCCCAATATTTATGCAGAAACAATTCGGACTGCTTATACTCAACACCGGGACACCGGACAGCCATTCCACAAAAGATGTATCAAGGTTTCTGTACGAATTTCTTACCGATCCTCGCATCATCACTCTTGCCTCTCCCTGGCGAGAGATCATCGTTCGCTGTCTGATTGTCCCATTTCGAGGATACCGCTCCGCTCGCAAGTATCGTGCCATCTGGGAAGAAGAGGGATCGCCTCTTTTGGTGAATGCCAAGGCTCTGGCTCACTCCTTGGAAGCCTCTTTGGCTATTCCGGCAGAGGTCGGAATGCGGTATGGCAATCCGTCCATCCGCTCCGGCATAAAGACTCTGCTTGACAGAGGAGTGAATCATATAGTGGCTCTACCGCTTTTTCCTCACTATGCGATGAGCAGCTACGAGACAGCGGTAGAGTGTTTCAAACAGAATGCAAAGGATCTCGGCGTGGAGTGTTCGGTAATACCGCCCTACTACAACCATCCGGCATATCTTTCTGCCATGAGTGATCAGATCCTTTCGCACCTTCCGAAAGATGCCCATCTGCTCATCTCATACCACGGCATACCGCTTGCCCATGTCGATATGTACAGAGGCATAAAGGAGAAAGACTATGAGTACCAGTGCAAAGAGCAGCACCGACTCCTGCTCGAACACACTTCGCTCCCGGCTTCTCAGGTAGAAGTGAGCTTCCAAAGCAGGCTCGGACACACACGCTGGCTCTCTCCTTACACGGCAGAAAGGCTGAAGCAGCTTCCTGCGGAAGGCATAAAGAAGGTTGCCGTAATCTGTCCCTCTTTCGTGCAAGACTGCTTGGAAACGCTCGAAGAGATCGAAGTGGAGGGCAGAGAGCTCTTTTTGAACTCCGGAGGAGAAGAGTTTTGCTTCATCCCCTGCCTCAACAGGCGCACAGACTATCTGCATGAAATAATTTGTCCATACATCACAACCCATCATGAAAATAGGAATACTCACCTCCGGAGGAGACTGTCCGGGTATCAATGCAACCATAAGAGGAGTAGGGCGTACAGCGATACTCCACTACAATATGGAGGTCGTCGGAATCCGGAAAGGCTTTTCGGGGCTTCTTGAAAACGACTACACCATAATGGATGAAGTGGCTCTGAGCGGTCTCTTGTACAAAGGAGGCACCATCTTGGGCACATCCAGAGAGAAGCCGTTCAGAAAAAGGCTCTTTTCCGATGAGGATCTTCCGCGCAAACTGAAGCAACACTACGACGACCTGGGTCTCGACTGCCTTGTGGCGATAGGCGGAAACGGCACCATGAAAACGGCTGCAAAGATGCGGGCGCTGGGGATCAACGTCGTGGGGATACCCAAAACGATAGACAACGATATATGGGGCACGGAGGTTACTTTCGGCTTCGATACCGCCGTGGCAACCGCAACAGAGTGCATAGACAGGCTGCATACCACGGCAGAGAGCCACAGACGGGTGATGGTGGTAGAGGTGATGGGGCACAAAGCCGGATGGATTGCCCTGCACTCCGGAATGGCAGGAGGAGCCCATGTGATACTGATCCCGGAACTGGGCTATAACCCCGACAAAGTGATAGAAGCCATAAACAGACGGATGAACAAAGGTAAGCTCCACTCCATCGTTGTAGTGGCAGAGGGCGTTAAGAGCCTCGGCGGAGAGAAAGAGCGTCCGGCATTCTATCTCTCAAAATATATAGAAGAGCATTCGGACTTGGTCTGTCGGGAGACTGTTTTAGGACACATACAGCGAGGAGGATCTCCTACCGCAGCAGACCGTAACCTCGCCACACTTCTGGGCGGATACGCCACAGAGCTGGTCTCCAACAGAATTTTCGGAGTGATGGTGGCTGTTGTGAACGGACAGATGACCCACTTGCCTCTCGAAGAGGTTGCGGGCAAACTGAAAACGGTACGTGAGGACAATCCTTTGGTGATACAGGGGAAAAAACTGGGGATCTCTTTCGGGACGGAAGACTGAACTTTTTGCCCTCCGACCGAGAGTTCATTTTTATATATTCCATCCCGAAAAAAGCTCACTTTTTTCTCGCTCTCTATTTTGATCAGAGGGGGCGTTTTCAGAGCACGAGCAAATTGTTAAATTCGCCACATTTCATTAACACCATTTTCGATACCCGTTCACCCAAAATGCTAAACGAGCATATTGTGTCGGCTTAACGTGTTTAATTTTTCAATGAACACGTTTACCGATTTCATTAAACACGTTTACCGGATTTGGTAAACGTGTTTAGAAATTTTACTTATAATGCTGACAATTAACACTTTGCACCTTTTACCCCTTTTTTTGCTGTTTTTGGTCACAAAATTTCATTAGGATTTGTTTACAGACGACAGTGTTAAAATTTACACCTATTAACGCGAAAACGGGCCCTGAAACCGACCGGGAGATAAAAATTTCCGAAATCAGAGAAATCCATAACAGACTATCAGACAGAAAATTGAGAGAATCTCTCATTTTTGTCATCCGATTCAGATTGAAGAAATAATTCTTCTTATGCCTTTTCTCCAACTCCATTTTTATATAAAAAGACACACCGGCAACAGCCTCCGAAAGCGACCATTTTATCCCTCCGGACAATAAAAAAAGCACCCCAAAAGGAGTGCTTCTATCTTTTCAAGTGGTCCCACCTGGGCTTGAACCAGGGACCTCCAGATTATGAGTCTGTTGCTCTAACCAACTGAGCTATAGGACCGCAACCTCTTCTCAGTGTATATCCGAGAGTCAATCACTGTGCAAAGGTACTACTTTTTTCGATTTCTGCAATAGATGATCCTATATTTAGAGAAAAGAGGAAAGCAAAACGGAGCGAATCATATCGCTCCGTTTTCTATCATCAGTACTATCGTCTCTATCGCTCTATCTTCTCCATCGGGTTGGTAATCCGCCTTGAGAGAAGCTCCGAACATCTTCGCGAACAGATTCCAGAACGATGCAGCAAAAGAGCCCAAGTATGCTTCCACCAACTCATAGCTGGTGGAGTCTGTCTCTCTTTTGATTAGCTTTATAAGGATTTTGCCTTGACGCAGTGTGAGCTTCTTCATTTGAGGCTCGAACTGCTTGTACAACTCCTTCTCCATTCGCTTGAGATGCTTCTCACGAGAGCCGTCATCCGGAAGTGTTTCTATGTATTCGTACGTCTCCATTAAAGTGTTGGCGACAATCTTTGCAAAAGGATAAGCCTTTTTGACATCCCGAACCAGCCTGCTGAATGCTTTCTTTTCTCGCTCGCTCATTCTGGACTTCTGCCCGAAAACATAAACATTGGGAAGGGTATAGCTTGGCAGTCGTTCTCCGCTCGGCATGGTATAGAGTGGAACCAAAGAGCCTTTGAGGGTAGAACTCGCACTGTCCGTTGCTCTGTCTTTAGAGGATGGAGGTTCCGTATTGCAAGCAAGAGCAGAACCAACCGCTCCTGTAAGAGTAAACAGGAACGCAAGGGAGAGCCTTAATGTGGTCTTGAAAACCTTATGTATTGATTCTTTTACTAACATGACAAAAACGCAATATCTTTCTCCATCACAAAGATATGCTTTCTCTTCTCATCTGATGCCGTTTTAACGCAGATTATCTTTAATCTCTACTTATTGATGGTCTTGAAAAAGTGTTGTAACACAACCGGAAAGAGTCTCTTTCGCCAACAGCGTGTCGTCTCTATCGCTCTGCTTCCCTTCGTTCCTGCGGCTGCTTTCCCTGAAGAGAAAGGAAAGGGGACAACAATCTCGGAATGAGCAAGAAGCAAGACCAGATCAAGGCAGAACGGCTACTGTCTTTCGGAAAATATGAGAACAGCAACTCTAAGAAAGCTATCCGAAAACAAAATATTTCTCTGCCATCCTATACACTTATCATCATCTAAAAAAAGCATAGAGCATGGCTCATAAAGAGAAATGACCATGCTCTATGCCTTAGTGATAAGGCTGTTCCAGCCTCCTTTCTATTAACAGCTATTTGCTTTTACACCCCTGCCGAAGAGGCTTGAGAGCGCATCATCTTCTTCCACCTTGACAGTCCGATGATAGCCATAATGGTATAAACAAGGAAGAAAAGCCCCATAATGGTGTAGCTGAGAGAGAGGAAAATGTAGGTGTACAAGAGATTTGAAAGAATCCATGCGTACCAGTTTTCCAAATATTTATGAGCAAGAAGCCACATACCTACCACGCTTGCAGATGTGGCAATAGCGTCAAGAAGAGGACTGGAATTAAATGTAACATACTCGAATATGGGGTACAATGCTCCGGCAATCACTATCGTTATGCCCAGTACAGCCATAAGAGTCTTGCGAGAAAGTCGTCTCACCTGTGTCTCGACCGGCCCTTCCTCCCGATGTTTGAACCACTGAATCCAGCCGTAAATACAAGCCAAAAGATAGTAAATGTTTACGGCCATATTCCCATACACTCCTCCTGTATAAGAGATGTAGATAAAAAGAAGCGGAGTAATGATACCAACGGGCCACAGCCAAATGGATGCACGAATCTCAAGAAAGACATAAATGAGTCCGAAAACAGCAGCCAGCAGTTCGAGAGATGCTTGAGAGAAAGGGAAGTCCATATTCTATCTGTTTACATTTATATAATATACTCGTGTGCTTAAAAAGTTACTTTAAGGGTAGACATAATGTGTCTGCCGGCTTGTGGAAAGTAACGAAGATCGGCATAATAGCTCTCCTTGCCATCTTTGCCTATGATCTTTCCTGCATCATACACATATCCGGTCGGAGAGTATGAAGCATTGAGCAGATTGTTGGCTTGCAAAGAGATGGTCGCTTCTGCAGATGAGAGCAGAGGGAAAGTGTATGAAAGCTGTGCGGAGAGTGTCGTAAATCCGGCAATGTAGCGATCCCTCGACCCGGTATTATCGAGATACTGCCCTCCCTGTCCGTGAGCAGAAAGTGCTCCATACCAGCCCTTATTGTGAAGGGCAAGGGTCTGATTCCAGATGTGATCAGGGCTGTTGGCTATCGGAGTATTGGCAAACTTCTCCACAACAGTCTTCGAAAAGTTCCAATCAGCATCGTAAACGGCATGTGTATGCTCGTAAGACTTGAGGACGTTACGGCTCAACATGAGGTTCCCACTATATGTCAGCCATGAAACCGGACGATATTCCAATGCCATCTCGACACCCATGCGGTAGCTTTTGGGAATGTTAATGAGAAGCACATCACCCACATCGCTCAGTCTGCCATCGGGAACAAGCTGATCGGTATAGTCCATATAGTAGCCGTTGATCTCCGCTGTCAGTTTTTGAGAACGGAAGGTGTAGCCCAACTCATAGTCGATCATCTTTTCCCTCTTAGGATAGATCACTTTGCCTTGAGAGTCTCTCCTTGGGCTCTCGATGTATGCCTTTCTGTTCGGTTCACGTGCAGCCGTCGAGATAGATGCGTAGAGACGATGACCCGAAGCCAGCGTCCATGTAACACCATACTTAGGCAAGAAGAATGTATGTCTCGGATGCACATCAAGGATATCCATTGCTCCGGTTATATCGTTGTACTTGTCGGAAACACCATCCATGTTGTATCTGATGTGGCGAAGCATCAAGTCTCCATAAATAGTAAGGTTGCTCGATACATTCCACTCGTCTCTTATATAAACGGAGAGGTCTGTCTTTGTTGCCTTATTATTATAGTATGGATGATTTGGAGCAACCTCCACGGGATAATCTCTTACATAAGGAACAAATCCGAAGTGCTTACCATCATAATGATTAGCAGCCATTCCAATAGATGTGGTATTGCTACTGCTCTTACTTTCCATGTTGAAGATAGCACCGTAAAAGTGATTGTCCAACCATTTCTCACGAATAAGATCTCTTCTTTTTACCTTTTCGCCGTTGGATTCAAAGGTCGGTAGTCCGAACTCTACGAGCTTCCTCTTGGTACGATACTCGTTGATATAACCTTTTCCTCTGGTATAGTGAAGAGTGAGCTGCGTTTTAAGAGTACGGCTCCAATGGTTGGTTGCAATGAAATGAGTGTGGTGCTGCTTGTAGTTGTCCGCACTTGGATAGAAGTTTGATGCATCTTTGCTTGCACCTTCAAAAGGAGGCATTATGCCGGCGTTATTGTATCTCGGTCCGAGCTTATCCCATTGTTCCTTTGAGATACCATTCCATGCGATACCCGTTTTTTCACTTCCGCCAAAATGGATGAGGCGATAGACAGAGTTGTCCCCATAGTAGGCAGCTTGGAGCTGATAGCTGTCGAGATTGACAAATGCCCGGTCTACAAAACCATCGCTCTTGGCTTTGGAAAGACGTATGGAAGCGGCAACCCGGTTGTTCAAAATGCGTCCGGTGCGTGCTCCGAAGTGAGTCATGAAGGTGTTGAACGCACCATACGTAAGCTGTGCATCCCCTCCCGGCGCGAGTGTAAGGTCTTCGCTCTGCATGTTGATCGCTCCTCCGAACGCTCCTGCACTGTGAGTGGAGACACCGGCACCACGTATAATCTGTACATTCTTAAGAGACGAGACAAAGTTGGGCATATTGACCCAAAAGACCGAATGGCTCTCGCTGTCGTTCACAGGCACACCATTGGCGTTGATATTGATGCGAGAAGCATCTATTCCTCTAAGTGAAAGAGAGGTGTAACCCAATCCGCTACCGGCATCCGATGTGAATGTAAGAGAGGTAGCACCGGATAAAAGAGCCGGCATATCTTGTGAGAAGTTTTTGGATTTGAGTTTGGAACCTGCTATTTCTTGAACAGTCATAGGTGTTTTTGCCGTAGCTCGTACCCCTATTACCATAACCGAATCTAATAAAGAATAGGTACGGACATTTTTCTGAGCCATTGTGGCTACGGAAAATATCGGAGCAGAAGCAACGACTAAAGACAAGATGAATTTTTTCATGGCTTGCTATAATAATGAATATAAATAATGGTGATATGAAATGGTCAGGAGAGTTCCCAAAGTAGAGCAAGCCAAAGAAATAGATCTACGTGCTTTTCCTGCAATGGCATTACCCATACAGGTCAACTTGTGAGGGTCTGATCTCAGCCACAACTCTTCCATTGTAAGCACCCCTAAGCATCTTTCGGTAGGCTTTTAGATTCTTAAATCTATTTTACACCTTCCGAGCTGCGAAGTTAAGCAATGTTCACGATATGCGCAAGAAGCTATAAAACGAGAATTTCAATGCAAAAACAACCCAAATTGCAATGTTTAATGCACAATTTGAACACAAAATGTATTGTGGTAAGAAATAAATACCTAACTTTGGGGATGACTATCGGAAGTAAGAGAAGACAGTGGAAATATTTTTTAGGATACATAAGACTCTTGTAGGTCAATATGGACCAACAAGGACTCGTCGAGGACTATTGGATGAGATAGATCTCTCCGCCAGATTGGTAGGCATACGTGGAGCAAGAGGTGTAGGCAAAACCACCTTGTTGCTTCAGATTGCAGAACTATACCATAGCGAGGAAAACCGAGAGTGTCTGTATGTAAACCTGAACCACCTCTACTTCGCAGATAGAACGATATTGGACTTCGGCAGGGAGTTCTATGCAGCCGGGGGAAAGAGATTGCTCTTAGATCAGGTGTTCAAATACCCGACATGGGCAGAGGAGATACGGATGCTTCTGGATCAATGTCCTGAACTTTCTATCGTCTTTACCACTTCAGCGGTAACTCCATCCCTGACAGAGATCGAACCCATAAGCAGTCTGGTTCAAGAGTATCAGCTGCAGGGATTTTCGTTCCGGGAGTTCATCAATGCACGAACAGGCAAAGCGTTGCCTCGTATCACGTTGGAGGATCTGTTTCTTCACCATGAAGATATAGCTCCGAAGATTTTGGAAGAAGTCAATGTTCCGGAATTTTATAACGATTATTTGAAGAGAGGCTATTACCCTTCCACAAAAGATGGACAACAGTATTACGAACAGATCGTAAAAGCGTTGAATATGAGCCTGGAGGTGGATGTGATATATTTGGCTCAGGTAGACCCTTCTTACTTGGGGAAACTACGTAAACTGGCTTATATTCTCACAACCCAAGGAGGACAGGTGCCTAATATCTCTCTGTTGAGTAATGAGATCGGGACTTCTCGTGCAACACTGCTCAACTATATCCTTGACCTTTCTCGCGCAGGCATCATTCACCTCGTTCGGAAGCAGGGAGAGGAGAACAGCAGCAAGAAAATGGGGCAGGTATTTGCTTATAACACTAATCTGTTACAAGTGTTATATCCTCACATTCCATCCAGAGAGATGGAACGTCTTGTCTTTTTGCTGTCTCATCTTACTCCTCACTATAAAGTGGCAACTCCCATAAGGAAGATGTCTGCCGATATTATAGTGGAAGACAAAATACAGGTGAGCGTCAAAGAGACGGGAAAGATACGAAAGAAGCAAAACATCACCTATGCCGTAGATCACCTTAGTGTAGGAAGAGGGAATGAGATTCCTACATGGCTGTTCGGATTTCTCTATTGAGAATTTTGGCTGAGGAGATGCGGAGATAACATTGTATTACTATACACATAAAAAAAGAGTAGAAGGCGACAACTTCTACCGAAACAACAACATTTGCGGACGGGGCTGCAAGAAGACTCTGTCCGAAAAAAGGTAAAGCGGAATATTATCAACTCCACAAAACGGAGATTAGTTAGAAACTTATTTTATGGAAAGAAAAAAAACTTATCTCACTTGTGATGGGAACCAAGCAGCTGCGCACATCTCTTATATGTTTAGCGAGGTTGCTGCCATCTATCCTATCACTCCATCCTCTACTATGGCAGAGTATGTAGATGAGTGGGCGGCAATGGGCCGTAAGAACATGTTTGGCGAAGTTGTAAGAGTACAGGAAATGCAGAGCGAGGCAGGAGCGGCAGGTGCCCTTCATGGTTCACTCCAGGCAGGCGCTCTTACCACTACATATACAGCATCGCAAGGTCTTCTATTGATGCTTCCCAATATGTACAAGATAGCAGGGCAGTTGCTCCCTACGGTATTCCACGTATCTGCAAGAGCATTGGCAGCACAGGCACTCTCTATCTTTGGGGACCATCAAGACGTCATGTCTGCACGTCAGACCGGTTTTGCAATGCTTTCGACAGGTAGCGTACAAGAAGTTATGGACCTTGCCGGGGTAGCACACTTGGCAACACTCAAGACACGCATACCATTCATTCACTTCTTCGATGGCTTCCGTACCTCTCATGAGATACAGAAGATCGAAGCTCTCAATACCGAAGACTTGGCTCCTCTTATAGATCAAGACGCATTGGCTGCATTCCGTCGCAATGCTCTCGATCCGCATCATCCGGTAGCTCGTGGTACGGCTCAAAACCCGGACATCTACTTCCAAACGAGAGAAGCATCAAATCGTTTCTATGAAGTTGTTCCTGAAGTGGTGCAAGAGTACATGGATAAGATTGCAGAAATCACAGGTCGCCACTACAAGCTGTTCGACTATTACGGAGATCCCGAAGCCGAGCATGTGATCATCGCCATGGGTTCTGTAACGGAAGCGATCCGTGAAACAATAGATTATCTTGCCACTCAAGGTCGCAAGGTAGGTCTCATAAGCGTACACTTGTACAGACCATTCTCTGCAAAGCACTTCCTTGCGGCTCTTCCTGCAAACGTTAAGCGCATTGCAGTATTGGATCGCACAAAAGAGCATGGAGCAACAGGCGAACCGCTTTATCTGGACGTAAAAGATTGTCTTTATGGTAAAGAAAACGCTCCTCTTGTTGTGGGCGGTCGTTATGGTCTTTCCTCCAAAGACACCACTCCGAATCAGATCCTTGCCGTGTATGACAACCTTGCGATGAATGAGCCTAAGAATCATTTCACCGTAGGTATCGTGGACGATGTTACATTTACTTCTCTTCGAGTGGAAGACGATTTGGACTTCTCCACAGGTCTGTTTGAAGCCAAGTTCTACGGACTTGGAGCCGATGGTACGGTAGGTGCAAACAAAAACTCCGTGAAGATCATCGGAGACAATACAGATAAATATTGTCAGGCTTACTTCTCTTACGACTCCAAGAAGAGTGGTGGTTTCACCTGTTCTCACCTACGTTTCGGAGACACGCCTATCCGCTCTACCTATTTGGTTAATACGCCGGACTTCCTGGCTTGTCACGTACCCGCATACCTTCGTCTATATGATATAACAAAGGGTCTTAAGAGAAATGGAACATTCCTTCTCAACTCTATCTGGGGATTGGATGAGGTAGAAGAGCATCTTCCTAACCGTGTCAAGAGATGTCTTGCCAAGAACAACGTGGCATTCTATATGATCAACGCGACCAAGATTGCACAGGAAATCGGATTGGGCAACCGCACCAACACCATTCTTCAAAGTGCATTCTTCAAGATTGCCAACGTTATTCCTTACGATCTTGCAGTAGAGCAGATGAAGAAGTTCATTGTAAAGAGTTACGGCAAGAAAGGTGAAGACGTTGTGAACAAAAACTTTGCCGCGGTGGATCGTGGAGCCGAAGTGATCAAAGTTCCGGTGAAGCAAGAGTGGGCAAATCTACCGGACGACACAGCCGACAGACACGAAGACGATACAGACTTTGTACACAACATCGTTCGTGTGATCAATGCACAAGAGGGCGACAGCCTGCCTGTATCTGCTTTCCTTGGCCGTGAAGACGGTGTATGGGAACAGGGAACGGCTGCATCCGAAAAGCGCGGAGTGGCTTCTCACGTACCGGAATGGACGGCAGAGAACTGTATCCAGTGTAACCAGTGTGCTTATGTATGTCCTCACGCAACCATACGTCCGTTCCTTCTTAATGAAGAAGAAGCTGCCAAAGCACCGGCAGGATATAAGACCCTCAAGCCTATCGGCAAGCAGTTCGACGGCTTACAGTTCCGTATCCAAGTGAATGCACTCGACTGTCTTGGCTGTAGCAACTGTGTGGACGTATGTCCGGGCAACAAGAACGGAAAGGCTCTTGCCATGAAGCCTATCGAGAGTCAGCTTGTGGAAGTTCCTCGTTGGGACTTCTCGGTGAAAGAGGTTGCCACCAAGCAGCATCTTGTAGACACTAAAGCGAATGTAAAGAACAGCCAGTTTGCTACACCTCTATTCGAGTTCTCAGGAGCGTGTGCAGGTTGTGGTGAGACCCCGTATGTGAAGTTGCTTACACAGCTATTCGGCGACAGACAGATGATAGCCAACGCTACCGGTTGCTCTTCTATCTACTCCGGCTCGGCACCTTCCACTCCATATACAACCAACGAACAGGGACACGGTCCGGCATGGGCAAACTCTCTGTTTGAAGACAATGCCGAGTTCGGTCTCGGTATGCACATCGCAACCGAAACCATTCGCAAGAGACTTGTAGAGCTGGCTCAAGAAGCACAAGAGTGCAGCTGCTGCTCTGCCGAGCTCAAATCTCTTCTTAACGAATGGGTAGAAAAACGCAACAATGCTGCGGATGCAAAAGAGTTGGGAGACAAGATCCTGCCTTTGGCAAAAGCGTGCGACTGCCACGTTTGTACCGAAATAGTGAAGAACTCATCTCACCTCTACAAACGTTCTCAATGGATCATCGGTGGAGACGGATGGGCTTATGACATTGGCTTCGGCGGTCTCGACCACGTGATAGCAAGTGGAGAGAATGTAAATATCCTTATCCTCGACACAGAGGTGTACTCCAACACCGGAGGTCAGAGCTCTAAATCCACACCGGTAGGAGCTATTGCGAAGTTTGCTGCAGCAGGAAAGCGTGTCCGCAAAAAAGATCTCGGACTCATGGCTACCACTTACGGCTATGTTTATGTAGCTCAAATCTCCATGGGAGCAAACCAGGCACAAACCTTGAAAGCCCTACGCGAAGCGGAAGCTTATAATGGTCCTTCCATCGTGATAGCGTATAGCCCATGTATCTCTCACGGGTTGAAAGCAGGTATGGGTAAGACTCAAGACGAAGGCAAGAGAGCAGTAGAGTGCGGATACTGGCACTTGTGGAGATTCAATCCGGAGCTGGAAGCAGAAGGCAAGAACCCATTCACGCTCGACTCCAAAGAGCCAAACTGGGATCTCTTCCAAGACTTCCTCAAAGGCGAGGTGCGTTATCTCTCTCTTCAAAAGCAGTACCCTGCAGAAGCTGCCGAGCTGTTTGCCGCAGCACAAGAGAATGCTTTGTGGAGATATAACAACTACAAGAGACTTGCCAACACCGTTTGGGAAGCCCCCGAAGCTTCTAAGGAGGCATAACCGATAAAGCGATTATTTATTACATATACTCTAAGCGGTGCTGTGGGATGGCAAACCTGTTCCCACAGCACCGCTTTCCTTTTTTCAAGCATAACGAGCGGCGGTTTTCTTCTCGCTTTTCAGCCCCCTTTAGGAATATCACAAAAGCTCTTTCCGAATATTCCGATGACGAAAATTATCTGCCAAAATCAAGGCTTAAAGAGGGAGTTTTTATATAAAAGTGAAATGGCAGTTTGAAGCTCAAATCGCCCAAGTCCGATTAGAGAATTTTGTCAAGAAAAAGAGCCAAAAACCATAACAACCTGTCCGATAAGCAACTACAAAAATCTCGATTCTCGGAAATTTTCTCCTCTCGGTCGGTTTCAAGCCCCGTTTTCGAGTTAATAAACTCAAAATTTGAGACACAAAGCCGCAAATATTTCTTAATGAGAAAAATCAGCAAAAAACCTGCTTTTTAGCCCCTAAAAAGATAAAATCCTCATGAACAACAGATTAAGAAAATTTCTAAACACGTTAATTGAATCCGGTAAACGTATTAAATGAAATCAGTAAACGTGTTCATTGAAAAATTAAACACGTTAAGCCGACAAAATATGCTCGTAAAAATGAGGTGAGCAGAGAGGAATAAAAAAGTCTTTGATTCTTTTAGACAAAAGAAGACTCTTTTTTATGAGAGGACAGAGTGCTATCCGCTTCTTTTGCAATATCTTTCAAAAACGAGATTCCGGTACACAAATTCTCTTAAAAAAGCCCACTATGACCAAACGATAAATGGTTATACGGCAAAAAGTTCCTACATTTGTACATTCTGAGGTAGACTATATTCTATCCGTCGGAAAGTTTTACAGAGAAAACATAGAAACAGACATACAGATAGCAGATGAAATATATCCATAAAACTTCGTGGTTGTTTTTGGTACTCCTTATACTTAGCGGCGTCTCGGCATGCAACGAGAAGACTCCCGGTGTCCGCAAACCGGATCCGAATCCCGGACTGCAAGTACCTCACTATGTGAATATTCAGATTAAAGAGAACGACGTATTCTCTCAAACGAAGTTTACGATAGACCATTTCAACAGAAAGATATACAACTCAGTCCGTTTGCCATACAAGACCGAGCTGGACACTGTATTCCTAAGGATGATGATCAGTAGCGAGACTAAAGTGGAGATCAAAAACCTTACGACAAACGAGACATTCCCTTGGACCGTGGAGAAGATGAACTCCAAGTCCGTCAAAGTAAAGGGAGGAAAGCTGGAGCTGCTCCTGTCTGCCAACATCAATGGCGTCAATAAGACGGAGAAGTATCTCATGAACATCAATGTTTACAGCTACGATCCCAATGTGATCACATGGGAGAAAAAAGAGAACGTACTCCCGGTTGCGGCGGCAGACTCCAAGTTCATCACGCTCAACAAAACACTCTACTGGGTTGCTCTGGACAAGCACGCCAAGTTTCATCTGTACGAAGTGCTCAGCGTGGAGAGCTACAACTTCCGAAAAGTGGAAGGCACAGGAGATATGCCTGCAATACTTCCGCATACATTGACACAAGATACTCACGGCAGAGTATGGGGTATGGCAAAAGATGGAGAGATATACAGCTCTTCGGATCTGAAGATTTGGGAAAAGATCCAAAAGCCGGAAGCGACCCTTGCATGGACATCCATCTTGTACGATGCCAACCTGAAGGGTAGCACCGGAGAGGTAAAGATGCTTTTAATCGGAGAGATGAACGGAGCCTACAAGATATGGACAGCCGCTCCGGCAAGCATGCCTGCCATTCTCACAGACATCACCAACGAACACTTCCCTGTGCGTAACGCACTCGTAAGAACAGTGGTGGAAGCAGGCATCAAGCGTGCCAACCTCATAGGCGGGACAGATCGTCTCGGTCGTCCGGTAGAGAATCTCTTCTTCACCGCAGATGGTAAAGGATGGGGAGAGATCAAGTTCAGAGGAAAAGGATTCAATGCCCCGGTTCGCGGTGCAACCTTGATAGAAAAAGGCGGAAGGATCTATATCGCCGGCGGCGAGTATGCCATAATATCGGACGATAAGAGTCGCCTCAATCTTTTCCACAGCGACGACAACGGCGCATCTTGGACCAAGATGACCCAGGAAAAGACTCAGGCAACAGGCTTTAACGTTACGTCAGGGATGTCAGGCATTATCTCCACAGATGGCGAAGATGATGTTTTCTTCTTCCTTGGTGGTATAGCCGGAGGCAAACCCACGGCAGATGCGTGGCGAGGTTATATCAAGAAAAACTAACAACCCTATTTCTCCCTCTACACATAGCAGAATGACACAGATACCGGCACATATAGCCATTATCATGGACGGCAATGGAAGATGGGCGCAAGCTCAGGGACAAGAGCGCGTCTATGGTCATGTTCATGGCGTGGAGAGTGTTCGTCGCATCCTTAAAAGAGCGGCAGAACGAGGCGTAAAGGTATTGTCTCTTTACACTTTCTCGGAAGAGAACTGGAGCAGACCACAACAAGAGGTCGATGCTTTAATGGAACTCATCGTGGTCTCACTGCGCAAAGAGATAGACTCTCTCATGGAAAACGGAGTACGTCTAAGGACTATCGGAAACACGGACAAGCTACCGGCAGATGTGCAGGAGCTGTTGAAAGAAGCCATTGCCCTTACTGCCGACAACAGTGTTATCACTCTCCAGCTGGCTCTCTCCTACTCTTCAAGACAGGAGATTACGCATGCGGTGAAAGAGTTGGTAGCCGATAAGATCTCCGCCGAAGCCATTACGGAGGAAGATATAACCGACAGACTTTACACATCAGGCATACCCGATCCGGATCTTATCATAAGAACAGGCGGAGAGCAGAGGCTTAGCAACTTCCTGCTCTGGCAAGGTGCTTATGCCGAACTATACTTTTGCCCCGATGCCTGGCCTGCTTTCGACGAAAAGGCTTTTGATAAAGCGTTGGAAGATTTTGCACAAAGAGAGCGTCGGTATGGCAAGACCAGCGCACAACTATTATCGAATGAATGATAAAGACAATCTCAATGAAAAATAGATGTAACACCAATCCTCTATCCCCTGCTCTGCATAGAGTGCTGCTTTCGGCAGTGATTTGCTGTGCGGTAGGTGTATTATCAATCCCCGTTAAGGCTTTTGCTCGCAACTCGATAGCCATACAGGATACCATTCAGGCTCCTGTGGTATCTTATATGTACCCGGTAACCAAAACCATAGCAGACATTAAGCTGGAAGGGGTTAAGACTTACGATAAAGATGTAGTACTTGGAATATCGGGGCTGTTCGTGGGTCTCTCGTTGGAAGTGCCGGGCGAAATCCTCAGCAAAGCCATAGAAAACTACATGAAGAACGGACTCTTCTCCGACTGTAAGATCTATGCGGATAAGATAGAGGGCGATTCGGTTTGGCTTACGATAGAGTTGGTCGAGCGTCCCAGACTCTCCAAGCTCGTCATCAATGGCGTAAAAAAGGGAGAGAGAGACGAGCTGGTGAAAGGTCCTTTGGCCTCTTTTTATGACGGTTCACAGCTTACACCGAATACCATCGACGTGGCAAAAGAGGTGGTTCTTAAGCATTTCGATGCAAAAGGATACAGCAACGTTGCCGTTACAGCCGAGGAGATAAAAGATACCACAAGGGATAACTATGTGGAGTTGCACATCAATGTCGATAAGAGTAATAAGACTAAAGTAAACCGGATATACTTTGAGGGAAACAAAGAACTCTCCGATGCCACTCTTCTCAAAGCGATGAAAAAAACCAATGAGGGCTTCTCTCTCCGTCGCAATCCATGGACAAGTATTCTCGAAATATTCTCACAGAAGAAGTTTGTCAAGAAAGACTATACGGAAGACTTGGATCTGCTCCTTGCCGCATACCATGAAAAAGGGTATCGTGATGCCGAAATCCTTAAAGACTCGGTAGCTAAAGCAAGCGATAAGAAAGTGGATATTCACATCAAGGTAGCGGAAGGAAAGAAGTACTATATAAAGGATATCAACTTTGTTGGTAACACGAAGTACAACTCCGAAGACCTTCTACGCCTTTTGGGAATGAGTCCGGGCGATGTGTACAACCAGAAAAAGCTCGAAAGCAGACTCCGTACCGATGAAGATGCAGTGGCTAACGTCTATGCGAACAACGGGTATCTCTTCTCTTATATCTACCCTGTGGAGACAGAAATAAAGGGAGACTCCGTTACGCTCGATATACGTATCGTGGAAAACAGACCCGCAACGGTCAATCGCGTAATAATAGATGGCAACGACAGACTATATGAAGATGTCATCCGTCGAGAGCTGTACACCAAACCGGGACAACTCTACAACAGAGACTATATATTCCGTTCAATGCGTCTGATTGCCGCTACCGGACACTTCGATCCGGAGAAGATAATACCTGAGCCGATACCTAACGAAGAGAACGGTACGGTGGATATTCGATGGAATCTGACACCTAAATCTAACGACCAGGTAGAGCTATCCGCAGGATATGGACAGACCGGTCTTATAGGACGTGTATCTTTGAAGTTCACCAACTTCTCTATAAAAAATCTCCTCAATCCGAAATCTTACAAAGGTTTTCTGCCTACCGGAGACGGACAGACACTTACGCTGAGCGGACAGACCAACGGTCGCTACTATCAAAGTTACAGCATACAGTTTACGGATCCCTGGTTCGGCGGAAAGCGTCCTAACTATTTCAGTGCCTCTCTTTGGTATTCACGCCAAACAGGTATCAACGAACAGTATTACAGCAATCAGGTCAGAGGACTTCAGTCTGCCTACTACAATCAGCTTTACAACCCCTACTATGGCGGAGGTTATGGTGGCTACGGCGGATACGGAGGCTATGGCGGTTATGGCGGATACGGTGGTTACGGCTACGATATGGGCTCTCTCTATGAAAGCGCATACGACCCGGACAAACTGCTTGATATGATCGGCGGTAGCATCATGTATGGTAAAAGGTTGACCTGGCCCGATGATAACTTCCAAATTCAAGGAGGATTAAACTATACGCTATACCGACTTCGCAACTGGTCTTCACCTTACTACGACTTCGGTATGACCGATGGTGTTGCAAACGATGTACACCTTTCAGCAACCATCTCACGTATCTCCATAGACAACCCGACCTATACTCGTAGAGGTTCCAAACACTCATTGGAGCTGTCTGCAACGCCTCCTTACTCTCTATGGGACGGCATAGACTATACCAATCCTAAGCTCTCTCGCGGAGAGAAAAACAAGTTCATCGAATATTATAAGGTGAAATACAAAGGAGAGAGCTTCCTGCCTCTGTTGGATGAACGCAGATACAAGAGAACTCCGGTACTTATGGCGAGAGCCGAAGCCGGTTTCATTGGTGCTTACAACCCCTACAAGCGTTCACCTTTCGGTACTTTCTACATGGGTGGAGACGGGATGAGCGGAGCTTATAGTGCATTCCTCAACGAGACCATCGGACTTCGCGGATACAAGAACGGCTCCATCGCAGGCGCCAACGGCAAGAATGCTTACTCTTATGCCCGCATGACCTTGGAGCTGCGCTATCCTATCATCTTTGAACAGCAGACCAGCATTTGGGTTATAGGCTTCTTGGAAGCCGGTAATGCCTGGTCCAACGCTTCCTCTTTCAATCCTTTCCAGCTCAAACGTTCAGCCGGAGTGGGAGCAAGAATCATGATCCCGATGATCGGTCTTATGGGATTGGATTGGGGTTATGGCTTTGATGCACCGGACGGATCCACAATGAAGGGAGGAAGCAATATCCACTTCGTTATAGGACAAGAGTTTTAAGTCTAAACCAGATAAAAATTTGAATATTATGAAAACAAGATTATTGGCACTCGTAGTAGCTTTGCTCAGCATCTGCGCAGTGAACGCACAAGAAAAGTACGCCTTGATAGACTCAGAGTACATCCTTTCCAAGATGCCCCAATACAAGGCTGCCACAGAAAACATGCAGAAGCAGGCAGAAAAGTTTCAGAAAGAAATCTCCGGCATACAGGAGAAAGCGGCAGCCATGTACAAGGAATACCTCAAAGAGAGACCTAAGTTGTCCGAACAGCTACGCACTTCCAGAGAAGAAGCCATCGTAGCTTTGGAGGAGAAAGTACAAGAGCTCCAACAAAAATATTTCGGCCCTAAGGGGGAGATGGCGACCCTTCAAGAAAAAGAGGTGAAGCCCATCCAAGACGGCATCTATGAGGCTGTGAAACATATCTCACTGCGAAGAGGCTACGTTTTGGTGCTCGACAGAGCCACCACACAAGGCGTCATCTTTGCCACTCCGGAGATAGACATCAGCAACGATGTACTAAAAGTGCTCGGAGTCTCCGTCTCTCGCTAATCTGAAAAGAGGTTTTGCGTTCTGTGTGTGGAAGTTATCGGCTTGCCATTTACATTTTTCTTCCTATCTTTGTTCGCAATACCCTACCATGAAAGATAAATAGAGATTCACTCAAGAAAACAAATTACATTACAGATAAGAAAGAAGAAATGAAACGTTATTTATTAGCATTTGTGCTACTTATGATGCCTGCTCTACTTGTTGCTCAGGCTCCTCAAAAAATTGCAACAATCAACTCTCAGGAGATCATGATGGCAATGCCTGACACCAAAAAGGCACAAGCTGAAGTAGAGAAGCTACAAAAGGAGTTTGAAGATGCGCTCCTCATCAAGCGTGAAGAGCTAAAGAAGAAGTACGAAGACTATATCTCTAAGGAGAAGACTCTTCCGGAATCTATCAAGCTTCGCCAACAACAAGAGATAGAAGATATCCAAAAGAGAATAGACGATCTTACTCAGGCTGCTATTCAGGATATCCAAAAGAAGCAACAAGAGCTTATGGCTCCGATCCAAGCGAAAGTGTTGGACGCTATAAAGAAAGTGGGCAACGAAAATGGCTTTGCATACATTCTTGAAGCAGGAGTAACACTCTACACCGGCTCTACTGCCATCGACGCCACTCCACTTGTAAAGGCGAAGTTGGGCATCAAGTAAAAAGATATTCATTAGGGAAGCCCGTTTCCCGATAGAAAAAAGCTCGGCAAAGATCACTTTGCCGAGCTTTTTTTGTGCGCACTTTTATATAAAAACAGAGCTCCTCATGCGGACGAGAAGAAGAGCTTCTTTCCCGGCTCAATCCGGAAAAAAAGAGACAATACACCTATAACCTCCTATCAATCAATCCGATAAAAACCAGCCCGAATTTGAGAAAAAATTTTTCTTCGTCCGTTTGACGGGGCTTTTTCGCGTTAATAGGAGTGAATTTTAACACTCGTGTTTGCAAATAAATCTTAATGTGATTTCGTGGGCAAAAACAGCAAAAAAGGGGAGAAAACAGCTAAAACACTAACAATCAGCCAAGTAATCAAAATTTCTAAACACGTTAATCGAATCCGGTAAACGTGTTTAATGAAATCACTAAACGTGTTCGTTGAAAAATTAAACACGTTAAGCCGACAAAATATGCTCGTTTACCGTTTGTGCTTAACAGGTATCGGAATTTGTGTTAATAAAATGAGATCAATTTAACAGTTCGGTCATGCTCTGAAAACAACCCCTCCGATCAAAATAGAGAGCAAGAAAAAAGTGGGCATTTTGCGGTATGGAATATATAAAAATCAGTCTTCCAAAATAGACCTGAAACAGGATTTCGGAATGCAAAAAAGGTAATGGGGAAATAGAGAAAGAGAGCAGGTCGGCAACTCTTCCCCTTCACGCTCTTAGAGACCCCATTTGTGAAGTATCTGAAAGCGGTCTCTACCTCTGCTTAGACTAATGGGGAAAAGGCATTGAAGGCGTGAAGCAAGCCAACTAACATTGTTGGGAAAGAGGGGTGATAGGAAAGAGGACTCGTCTTGCAGGCAACTCTCTTTGATCTTGACAGCAAAGAGCAAAAAGGAAAATCCCGGAAAACCTGTCGGCAGTCCGGGAGATTCGGCACGGGAAGCAACTCACCATTCGGTGAGAACGAATCCCGTGATGCAAATGTAGTACTATTTTACTTATGATACAAATAGAGAGCTTTTTCATGTAAGGGCTATCAGGGGAAGAGATAACTGCCTCATCTCTGCGGAAAAGCCCCCAATACAGCCTTAGTCGTATGTCTTAGAGGGAGACTCCCAATAGATCTCTACGCCGTTGCCATCGGCATGGATCAGCTTCCGAGACAGCGCAAAGAAGTAGTCGGAAAGCCTATTAACATACTTCAACACCGCATCCTCCACTTCGCTTCCCTCCTCTACTACTGTAAGGATTCTACGTTCAGCCCTTCTGGAAACCGTGCGACAGACGTGAGCTTGCGAGGTTGCGAGTCCGCCCGATGGCAGGATAAAGCGTTCAAGTGGCGGGCAGTGCGAGTCGAGCCTATCTATCTCTTTCTCTATCTGCTTGATCACTTCGGGTGTAACATAGCTGGGCAGCCGGAACGATGTATCGGTAGGATCGGTGGCAAGGTAAGCCCCGACGTTAAAGAGCATTATCTGTATCCCTTTCAAGGTATCCAGATCCTGCGCATCCGAAATCTGACTCATAAGGACACCGATATGGGCATTAAGTTCATCTATCGTGCCATAGCTTTCGAGTCTTGAACAGCATTTGGAGACGCGTTGTCCTCCTACGAGAGATGTTTTTCCCTTGTCTCCGGTCTTTGTATATAGTTTGCTTTTCTTCATGTTACCTTCTATGATGATGTTATTTAATACTTGGCTAAGATACAAATATCGTCCAACTTATGGAAAATGCTCTTTCCTCCTGCAGTGAAAAGGCTCAGCATCGGCATGGAAAGATGATATTTTTCTTAATTTTGCAGTAAATAATCATCTTAAACACCAACTTTATGAAAATACTATCCCTATTCGGAGCTGTAATGTTCTCTTTTATCCTTAGTTTGGTCTCCTTTCACGCGCAAGCCCAATCGGATGTAAAAGTGTATCGCGTCGCGGATGAAGAAAGCTTCATCAAAGCTCTTCACAGCAACAGCCGTATCTACATTGCAAAGAATACGGACATAATGCTCAGCGATATTTTGGAAAAAGAAGGAGATGGACGCATTTTTGCGATGTCTCCTCTTCGTGCAGGAGAGTATCTTACCCTTGATTCTTCCCCCGGAATATTTCGTTCTGAAGTTTTTGATGGTATAGAACTCATCTTGAACGGGCTTGAAAACATCACGATAGAGGGAGAGGGGGAGAGCCGTTCCCGCATTTTGGTATCGCCCAGATATGCCAACGTGCTGAACTTTAAGGACTGTGCCAATATCAAGTTGGTAAATCTTGAAATAGGACATACCGAAGAAGGATATTGCGAAGGAGGTGTTCTCAACCTTATCAGCTGCGACAACATAGAGGTGAAAAACTGTGAGCTTTTCGGCTGTGGGACAATAGGTGTATTGGCAGAGAACAGCAGAAACTTCAGATGTATCTCTTCCGTCATCTGTCATTGTACATACGGCATTATCTCTCTACTGCCCGGAAACAAGAATTTTCTCTTTCAAGATTGCCATATGCACCATAATGAAGAGTTCGATTTAATAGAGCTGCGTGAGGGAAATAAAGGTATCGTATTCGACCGCTGTCGCATAGAGCAGAACAGAGGTACATTATTCGGTCTGCGCTCTATCCTGACACTGAAGGACTGCTATATAAATCATGAAGGGGAGGTAGGCAACATAGATCTTATTAAACGGATTCGCGGACGCTTTGTCTTCCGTCCGGGACAGGACATGGAAGAGGAATAGAAGTCGTTTGTATCTCCAATCCCAATCTTTTACATCGTATAACCATCGGAGAGCATCCGATTTTAGCATTGTTTAGCTCACAGAAAAAGACTATATTTGTGAGCTAAACGTATATATAGCAGTATAATTTCACAGATATGACATCAGAGAAAAAAGATATCGTGGTAAGTGGCATTCGTCCCACAGGTAATCTACACTTGGGAAACTACTTCGGTGCCATCAAAAGCTTTCTTACTATGCAGGAAGAGTGCAAGTGCTACTTCTTCATAGCAGACTGGCACTCTCTTACCACACATCCACATCCGGACAACATCCTTAAGAATACTCGCACCATATTGGCAGAGTATCTGGCTTGCGGAATAGATCCATCCAAGGCAGTAATATATGCTCAGAGCGATGTGAAAGAAGTGTTGGAACTCTATCTTTATCTCAATATGAACGCCTATCTGGGAGAGCTGGAGCGTACGACATCCTTTAAGGAGAAAGCCCGCAAACAGCCTAACAACGTCAATGCAGGGCTACTCACCTATCCAACACTTATGGCTGCGGATATTCTGATGCACCGTGCCGTCAAAGTACCGGTAGGAAAAGATCAGGAGCAGAATATGGAGATGGCAAGGAAGTTTGCTCGTCGTTTCAATACGATCTATGGCGTGGACTTCTTCCCGGAACCTGCATCTTTTTCTCTCAGTAGCAAGGCAGTGAAAATTCCCGGACTGGATGGCAGCGGAAAGATGGGCAAAAGCGAAGGCAATGCGATATACCTGATGGATGACGAAAAGGCCATAAGGCAAAAAGTGATGAAGGCTGTTACAGACTCCGGACCCACCGAGCCAAACAGCGAAAAGCCCGAAGCCATTCAGAATCTGTTTACGCTCTTGGAGATTGTCTCTTCTGCCGATACTTACAACTACTTCAATGATAAGTACAACGACTGCTCCGTTCGCTATGGAGACCTGAAGAAGCAGTTGGCGGAAGACATCGTCCTTTTCACTGCTCCTATCAGAGAAAAAATCTTAGAGATAGCTGCGGATACGGATTACCTTGAGCGTGTAGCTCGTGAAGGGGCAGAGCAAGCAAGAGAAAGTGCTCGCCTCACAGTGGATAAGGTAAGAGAGATCATCGGATTTCCTGCTTTGCGATAAGTAGGAAGCTATTCCATTTACAAAGAACTAAACACAAAAACAGAGATAAAGATGAACAATTACTTGACAGGAAAGATCACCCACGTATTGGAACCGATATCGGGAGAGAGCAAACGTAATCCCGGCACAACATGGAAGAAGCAAGACTACGTAATGGAGACGAACGATATCTATCCAAGAACGGTAGCCTTTAACATCTTCGGCGAAGATCGTATCAATATGGCGAACATAAAGCTTGGGGAGATCATCACCATAGAGTTTGAAGTGAATAGTCGCGAGTTTAACGGACGCTGGTACACCGATGTACAATGCAGAAACGTTATTCGCGGCGAACAGGCTCAAGCCATCAGCCAGATGGGTGTACAACCCCAGCCGGCACCGGCTCCTCAAACTCAGACACAGGTTAATTTCGGTCCCGCCACACCTCAACAGGGAATAGTGAACGATCCTACGGACGATCTTCCATTCTGATCTTTCCGTCCGGAATATCCGATAACATAAAAGGAATAGACATCAAACATTAGAACCACACTATAATCATTATTTGACTTTATGAATCAACACGATCCAATCTTCGATCTCATTCAAGAGGAAGACAGAAGACAGAGACACGGCTTGGAGCTTATCGCTTCCGAAAACTTCGTGTCCGAGAATGTAATGAAAGCTATGGGAAGCTGCTTCACAAACAAATATGCAGAAGGCTATCCCGGCAAGAGATATTACGGTGGATGCCAAGTAGTGGACAAAGCAGAACAGATGGCAATAGACCGTCTTAAGCAACTTTATGGCGCGGAATGGGCTAATGTTCAGCCTCACTCAGGAGCACAAGCCAATATGGCAGTATTCCTCGCAGTGCTCAAACCGGGCGACACTTTCCTTGGACTCAATCTCGCTCATGGGGGACACCTTTCTCACGGAGCGGCTGTAAACAGCTCAGGTCTTCTTTACAACCCTGTAGCTTACAGCTTGCGTCAGAGCGATGAAACCGTAGATTACGAAGAGATGGAACGTTTGGCTAAAGAACACAAACCAAAGTTGATTGTTGCCGGAGGTTCTGCTTATTCTCGCGAATGGGATTATGCTCGTATGCGTGCCATCGCCGACAGTGTAGGCGCTCTTCTTATGGTAGATATGGCTCACCCTGCAGGGCTTATCGCAGCCGGTCTTTTGGATAACCCGGTAAAGTATGCACACATTGTTACTTCCACAACCCATAAGACTTTGCGCGGTCCTCGCGGTGGTATCATCCTTCTTGGTAAAGACTTTGAAAATCCATGGGGACTTACCACTCCTAAAGGTGAGATCAAGCGTATGTCTCAACTTCTCGACTCTGCGGTTTTTCCTGGAGTACAAGGCGGTCCGTTGGAGCATGTTATTGCTGCTAAGGCTGTTGCTTTCGGCGAAGCATTGCAACCGGAGTTCCGCACATATCAGGAACAAGTGAAGAAGAACGCCTCTGTCCTTGCCGATACATTGGTAGAGATGGGATACAAGATCGTATCCGGCGGAACATCCAACCACAGTATGTTGGTAGATCTTCGTCCTAAGTTCCCTGAACTGACCGGTAAAGTAGCCGAAAATGCTCTTGTTCTGGCAGACATCACAGTGAATAAAAACATGGTACCATTCGATACACGTTCTGCATTCCAAACTTCCGGAATCCGTCTCGGAACGCCTGCACTTACCACTCGTGGTGTGAAGGAAGGAGAGATCAAACGCATTGCCGGACTTATCGACCGTGTGCTAACATCTCCGACAGACGAACAAGTGATTGCCGCTGTTCGTGGAGAGGTGAACGAAATGATGGAATCTTACCCGATCTTCGCTTGGTAAGAGAGATAAGATACATTTAAGAACAGTTACATAAGAGTTTAGAAAAAACCATTTATCAGGCTAAGAGTCTTAGTTTGATCCGTTTTTTCTAAACTCTTCTTTATTGTCCGAAAACTTTCTACACACTTTTAGATATGAGAAAATACTTTCATGCTTTAGCTGCCGCGCTGTTGGCAACGCTTTTTATTACTGCATGCACTCCGAAAGAGTATGTGGTAAAGCCTTATAACGAAGGCATCAACATCATTCCTCAGCCGGTAGAGCTTACCGAGACAACCTCAGGAGCATTCACGCTAAACCGCAATACTGTCTTTGTGGCAGAGGGAGACACACTTGCCGGGATAGCCAAGCTTTTTGCCGATAAGCTTATGGCATCCACCGGCTACAAGTTTGGGTTGGTTTCTGCTCCGGTTAGCAGCAACTACATTCGTATCTCTGTGGATCCTTCTATTTCGGAGAACCACGAAGCGTACACTTTCAACTCATCCGAAGCAGGTATCGACATCGTGGGTGCCACTCCTCAAGGTGCATTCTATGGACTTCAAACTCTTTTGCAACTCCTTCCGGCAGAAGTAGAAAGCAGCAAAAGAGTGGAAGATGTGGCTTGGACGATCCCTGCCGTATCCATCAAGGACTATCCGAGATACCACTATCGCGGACTTCTTTTGGATGCTTGTCGCCACTTCATCACTGTGGAAGACATGAAGAAGCACATAGATATTCTCTCCATGCTTAAGGTCAATAAGCTACACTGGCACTTGACAGAAGATCAGGCATGGCGTATCGAAATCAAGAAATATCCTCGTCTTGTGGAGGTAGGTTCTGTGAGAACAGAAGGAGAAGGATTTGAATATGGTCCTTTCTACTACACTCAAGAAGAGATCAAAGATATTGTTGCTTATGCTGCCGAACGCTATGTAGAGATCATTCCGGAGATAGAGCTTCCGGGGCACGCCATGGCTGCACTTGTTGCGTATCCGGAGTTGGCTTGCTTCCCACGCGACTTTAAGGTGCGCAATATATGGGGAGTGGAAGATGACGTATTCTGTGCAGGAAAAGAAGAAGTTTTCAAGTTCTTGGAAGATGTCATCTCCGAAGTGATACCGCTATTTCCCTCAAAATATTTCCACATCGGAGGCGACGAATGCCCCAAGACAAGATGGAAAGAGTGTCCGCTGTGCCAAGCGAGAATCAAAGCGGAGAATCTGAAAGACGAGCATGAGCTTCAAAGCTACTTCATCACCAGAATAGGACGCTTTCTTGCCGAGAACAACAAAGCCCTCATAGGTTGGGATGAGATTCTCGAAGGCGGATTGGCACCATCTGCCATCGTTATGTCATGGAGAGGAGAAGAGGGAGGTATTGCGGCGACAGAGCTTAATCATGAAGTGATCATGTCGCCATGGACTACCGGTCTTTATATTGATGCTTACCAGGGCGATCATAATGTAGAGCCGGTCGCCATCGGAGGTTACTCTACACTTGAAAGGGTCTATTCTTACAACCCCGCATCGGATAAGATTCCGGCAGAAAAGCAGCATCTCATACTCGGACCACAAGCCAATCTTTGGGGAGAGTATCTGTATGATGAAAGCATCCGTCAATACTACGCTTATCCACGTATGTTCGCTCTTGCAGAGATAGGATGGACACCTGTAGACAGAAAAGATTTCCACGACTTCTCTCGCCGTGTGAACAACACTTATGTGCGTCTCGACATGCACGATGTCAACTACCATATTCCGCTTCCGGAGCAAGAAAACGGCTCTCTCGACCGCATCCAGTTCATCGACAGCCTTACCATTCCGTTCAAGACAACCCGCCCTGTGAAGATGGTGTACACCACCGACGGATCGGAGCCTAATGAAAAGAGTACGGAATATACGGCTCCTCTCACATTCAACGAGACTACAACGCTCAAGATCGCCAGCGTACTGCCTTCGGGAGTATTAAGCAAAGTCCGCACACTGACCCTTACCAAGTTGGACAACTATACCGCTCCTGTGGAAGCGATAGACAGTGTGGCTCTTGCTTCAAGCGGGGTTTATGCTCAGGGGCTCAAGTTTATCACCCACAAAGAGGATGTCAGAAAAGTAGAAGATTTGGCTTCCCATCAGTCTGCCAACATGGAGAGTGGCATCCTCACCGCATTGAAAGATGCCAACAAGAGCTATCTTGTTCCCGGTACGTTCGACTTCAACATCTTCGGAACCATCATAGAAGGATACTTCCTCATACCGGAGCCGGGCGTTTACGTCTTCCAGTCAGACGTGAACAGAGTATGGATCAATGGCGAACTCGTCATTGACAACAGCAAAGAAGTACCTCGCTACTCTCGTCAGGATGTTGCTCTTGCACTCGGAGCAGGGCTGCACTCGATCAAATACGAAATACAAGCCAAAGTGCAAGGCGGCTGGCCGACGCTTTGGAACGACAACCGCGTGGCTTACAAGTCATATAACACTCCGAAATCCGCACCGATAGAAGATTACAGAGTATTCCACAAGAAGTAAAGAGTCGATAAGGAGCTGCCTTTGCCTTGTCGAAGCAGAGAATTGTTCCGAAATCGCAGATTTTTCAACACACATAATCGCCTGCCGAGAGCTTTCTTCTTGGCAGGCGATTGTTATTTTCTCTCCTAAAGTCAAGAGCCTATACAGGGACATGCAAAAAGCTCCAAAGGTTTCAGAGAAAAGTTCCTAATCTTTTTGGAGAAAGCTCTAAAGGTTTATGGAAAAGGATTTGCTACTTTCCAGAAAATGATAATCACCAATCCTAAAAACAGTAATTACTAATCCACGAAACAGTAATTACTAATCCACGAAATGGTAATTACTAATCCACGAAATGGTAATTACTAATCCACGAAATGGTAATTACTAATCCATGAAACGGTAATTACTAATCCATGAAACGGTAATTACTAATCCACGAAATGGTAATTACTAATCCGAGAAACAGTAATTACTAATCCGAGAAACGGTAATTACTAATCCACGAAACAGTAATTACTAATCCACGAAACAGTAATTACTAATCCGAGAAACGGTAATTACTAATCCGAGAAACGGTAATTACTAATCCGAGAAATGGTAATTACTAATCCGAGAAATGGTAATTACTAATCCGAGAAATGGTAATTACTAATCTGAGAAACGATAATTATCAATCTGTCCGTTCCCAAAAATCAAGAAAAGAAACGGAAAGCGATACGGATACAGGAGTAGGGATGTGAGAAGAGAGATGATCAGACCGAGAGCGGCGTAAAGACCTCCACTACCACGGCTTTATCGCATCGGTCGGAGGCGAGGGCTGATATGGCGAGAGCGAGCCGGTCCTCGGTTTTGACGGCGATGTAGGTCAGCCCCAAACCTTCTACCCATCCTTGAGCCGAGCATTGGTGCTGTCCGGTAACGAACGGACGTAGCGATGAGCAGTCTCGAAGTCCCGGAATGGTCTCGAAGATTCTGCCTTCTCCATTGTTCAAGATGATGATCCGAAGATTGGATGGTACGTGAGAGTTCCACAACGCATTGGCGTCATAGAAGAAGCTGAGATCGCCCAGCAGGACGAAATGAAGCGTATCCGATGCCATCGCGGCACCTACTGCGGCGGAGAGAGAACCGTCGATACCGCTCACCCCACGGTTGCAGTGCACTCGGACATCTGCGGGAAGAGGATAGTGCTGAGCAAGGCGGACACTCAAACTATTGCCCAGATGGAGAACGCTTCGGGGCGGTATCTGCTTCAAGACCTCTGCCACTACTCTGCTCTCCGGCTCTTTCGGAGCACTCGCAACGGGGTCAATGGCGTTCTTCTTCCACAACTGTCTGTAAGCAAGATCGCTCTCTCGTGCCGTTTCGTTTGCTATAATCGCGGTGAAATCTTTGGGACAAAGCGGGATCAGATGCGTAAGAGACATGAAAACATCGGCAACCTCACCACTTGGAGAGACGTGCCAGTGCATCTTCGGAGGATACCTCCGCATATCCTGCTTCAGCTTCTTCGACAAAATACTGCCTCCTATCGTAACGACAATATCGGGTTGCAGCTCTTCGCAATAGCTGTAGAAGCGACTCTCAAGAGCTTCTTGCGGTCGGTTCGAGAGATGATCCGCCAGTACGACAGCGGAGGTCGGGAATATAAGAGAGAAAGCTTCACGCTGAGAGTCCATCTGCCCCACAATGATCAGCTTTCGGGACGCCTTGCTCCAAAGCGCCCTTATGTCGTCCGCATCGAAAAGCCACTCTATCTTTCTTTCTACCGGCAATGCCGGAATATTGAAAGCAAAAAGAGGTTCGCTCAAGGGGATATTGATATGCACCGGACCTTGTATGTCCTTTCTCTGCAAAGCAAGCAGAGCCTCGTTTACAAGCCTGTTGCAGTACCAATGATCCGCAGAAGTGTGCACTTCCGGCAGAGTAACACTCTTGCGAGAAAGCATCCCGAACAGATAAGGTTGCGGTAGGGTCTGCCCATCCATCTGCCCTATCCATTCTTGTGGACGGTCTGCAGAAAGGACAAGAAGAGGCAGGTTGCGATAAAATGCTTCCGATACGGCAGAGTGCAGATTGAGTAACGCAGATCCGCTCGTGCAGCATACAGCAACCGGCTGCTCCGTTTCCAAAATCAACCCCAATGCCACAAAACCCGCACTGCGCTCATCTGTAATAGAGTAACATTCAAAGAAAGAGTCTCCTGAGATGCTCTCTATTATCGGAGCATTACGGCTTCCGGGGCAGAGGATGAGCCGTTTAATGCCGTGAGCTTTAAGTAGAGAGCAAAGAATCTGAACGTTGAGTTGATCTGAATACATAAGTTCGGTATTATATAAGCGCCCCTATCGTGTGCATCTTGAAACAGCTCTCCTCCCACTCGGATGCAAGCTCGGACTCCGGCATGATCCCTCCTCCGGCATAGAGCGTATAGCTGTCTCTCACACAGCGTACACAACGCAGATTAACGTAGATGCGGCTCTCCTCCCCTTCCGGAGCAATAAAGCCCAAGAAGCCGGAGTAGAATCTTCGGGAGTGATGCTCCGTCTGCTCTATGAAAGAGCGTGCTTCCGATCGAGGGAAACCACAAACAGCCGGTGTGGGATGGAGCTCGGACAAGAGAGTCTTAACCGATATGTTACGGGGAGATGTGAATATTATCTCTGTCTTCAGATGTTCTATCTGCCCTGCTTTATGTCCTTCCGTCTCTTGCTGCAATACATTGCAGCCCAAACGGCTAAGTGTATCGGAGATAAAGTCGGTAACCATCATCTGTTCGTTTCTGTTCTTTCGGCTCCAGCTTTCGCTGCTCTCTATCGGTCTTGTTCCTGCGAGAGAAACGGTCTTCCACCCCTTTTCGGATCCGGCAAGCAGGAGTTCGGGCGTGGCAGTGAGCCAATATCCCTCCTGCGGAAGGTAGACAAGAGAGACAAAAGCATCGGGATAGCCCTCCAACATCCTCATAAAAAGAGATGACAAGGAGTAGTCCTGCTCAAACTTTCCGGTATGGCTGCGTGTCAGGACAAGTTTATCAAAAGTGCCCTCCGATACAGCTTGGTGAAACTTTCCAAATATCTCCGAATATCTCTCATATTCGGCAATATCTCCATATCTGTTCGGATCGAAAGGATGTTTTGAGGAGATTGATTGGTTCGAGGGACAAGAGATTTCAAGCTGCTCTTCCGGAGGTAAAAGAAAGAGGGGCTCTCTTTCGGAAGATGCGTAAGGAGCAAAGAGAAAAGCTCCTCCATTCGGTATCTCCACATCTGAAATATCTGCAAAAGATAGGATGCTCGCCTCTCTGCACCGAACGATATGCAAAACAGCCTCGTTCGGATAGCGGAAAAGAGCCACGGCATCACCATTTCTCTCAACTTCCTGAAGTAGCGACTCTATATATTGTATCTCCAAAGGTTGCATCCTCTTGCCGTCTTCTAATCTGCTTTGGGAAGGTACTTGTCCAGTCCGTCAGTGGCACGTATCTTTTTATTCTTGATGACGTCCGAGGCTTTCTCACCATTCAGAATATCCAAACTCTTATCCTCCTCTTTATGATAGAGGTGAAACACAACACCTCCCACCTTTAGAAATCTTCGGCGGATACCCATATTGGTCAGTCTGTACACCAAATCAATATCTTCATGCCCCCAACCGATATAGCTGTCATCGTATCCGTTTATGGCTATGATATCTTTTCGCCAAAAAGCAAGATTGCATCCTTTTACGGCTGAAATCCTCTTCTGCTTATAATAAGGAGCAAACAGATTTTGAAGGAAAGGAATACGCCAAGCATTTGCGGAGCTTGTATATCTTCTCGGAGGTGCTTTCTTCAATCCTTTTTCCTGAATGATGGTAGAGGCTTCCTGCGATAGCTTGACCCTGCTTCCGGCTACATAAGCTCCTTCACGAGCAACATTCAGATGATCTGACACAAAGTGTCTTTCAGGAATGCAGTCTCCGTCCAGCTCTATAATATAATCGGACTTCATAACTGCTATTGCTTTATTCAATATCATAGCCTTACGGAAGCCGAGATCTTCGTGCCAAACGTGCTTGATCTCCACTTCTTTGGGTGCTTTTTCTACCATTTTATTTATAGTTTGCAGGGTCTCCTCGCCGGAGCCATCATCTGCAATTATAATCTCATCCGGCAGACGTGTCTGTCGGAAAAGAGCTTCCAAAACCAGCTCCAAGGCTCTATGCCAGTTATAAGTAGAGAGTAGAATAGCGACACTTCGGGGCTGCATACCTCACTTAATCTTTTTAAGAGTTAATGTATTTGTCCACACCATTTTCAGTACGTATCTTTCCGGAAGCGATAACATCCAGAGCTTTCTGTTTGTTCAGTGAGTCTCTGCTTCTGTCTTCTTCCTTATGATACAGATGATATATCACTCCGCCGGCTTTCAGAAAGCGTCTTCGCACACCCATGTTTTTTAGTCGGCTGACCAAGTCTATATCTTCATGTCCCCAACCAACGTAGCTGTCGTCATAGCCATTCACTGCCAGAAGATCCTCTCTCCAAAATGCAAGATTACATCCTCTTACTGCAAAAATTTTATTCTGCTTGTAATAGGGAGCAAGAATATTCTGTGCAAAAGGAATGCGCCAAGCATTCGCAGCATTGGTAAACTTTTTGGGATTGACATTTTGCAGCCCTTTCTCTTGGATGATTCGGGATGCTTCGGGATCCATTTTCACTCTGCTTCCGGCGACATACGCTTTCTTTCTTGCAACATTAAGGTGATCCGCCACAAAATGTTTCTCAGGAATACAATCGCCATCCAGCTCTATAATGTAGTCGGACTCTGCTATCGCAATCCCTCTGTTCAGTATCATAGATCTCCGGAAACCGAGATCCTCATGCCAGACATGCTTTAGATCGACTCCCTTTGGGACCTGTTCTTTCATCCGTTTGATAACCTTTTGAGTCTCCTCTCCGGAGCCATCATCCGCGATGATAATCTCATCCGGCAAACGGGTTTGCTTGAATAGCCCTTCCAGTGCCAGTTCTAATGCTCTTGGCCAATTGTATGTAGAGATCAGTACAGCTACGCTTTTAGGTCTCATGTTGTATATACTCTTGTTTTAAGTTGTTTCTATAATCCATCTCGTAGTAGTAGGGTTTCATCAGCTTTTTCTCAATAGAAAATAGCTTTTCCCATATACCACCACGCCTGAAGTCTCGGATCTTTCGAGAGAAAAGAATGGCTAGCACTCGAAAAAGTCCGGAGCAAAAGTTTCCTCGTCTCTTCTCTTCACGAAAAATGGCTTTGAAACACTTTCCCGCGAAGAACCTGTCACCGGCTTGGAGAAGGTAGCAAGCCACTTCGCTTTCGTCTTCTCCCATCTCTTTTGCATAGGCAGACGCCAGCCTCCGGCTCATATCTATCGGATAGCAGAGTTTGCCCAGATTCTCCCATCGTTCCTTAGGAGAGAGAGGGCGAAAAGCCATCCTGTTTACATCTACCAGAGCAAAGCATATCTCTCCACTCTCTTCTACCCTGTACAGAATATTACCGGGAGATAAATCTCTATTATAAACACCTTTCTTGTGAAGTGAAGAGACAAACGCCACCAAAGCAGAAAAGAGCTTTTCATCACCTTTTACCTCTCCGGCTGTCAGTGCACGAACAGTATCGTATCCGGATAACATCTCGCAGGCATACAGGCTTCTATAAAGAGTGCCACACTTGTACTCTTCAATATATCCGTAGGGAGTGGGAGCGTATATGCCCAATCTGTTAAGATGCAGAGTATTCAAGAAAGATCTTTTTGCCTTAGAACTACCAAGCAAGACATAAAAAAGTCCCCGAACAAAGCCTGTCTTCTTGAAATATTTGACCAGGACCTTATCGGAGAGAATATTGGAGAAAGAGTATTCCACCAGCTTATTGCGCTCGTCATAAATTGTATATCCATGCCAGAGAGGCTCCATCCCTTCCAACAGCTTCCCCATATCGGGATACTCCGGAAAGAAGACTCTCTTCGATCGGCAAGTATGTCTTTGCTCTTTCATCCTCGTACAAATTTAGAGATTATTATCGACACTTTATCTCGTTATCCGAAGAGAGCCAAGAGGTATTCGGGCACACAGCCCGATCTCATTATTATGTTTAAGGGAGGAGCTACGACACTATATCCATTTATCCTGTATGGCAATTCTGACCAAATCCATTGAGTTGCGTGCTCCAAGCTTCTGTATCAGATTCTTGCGATAGGTCTTTATGGTCTCTACACTAAGATACATCTGCTCCGCAATCTCTTGATTGGTCAGTCCGTTTACGATATGACAGAGGAGTTCCTGTTCACGAACCGTAAGCCAAACTGTATCACCGGTGCATTTCTTAACCAAAAGATCTATCTGATGACTTAAAAAGATCTCGCCCGAAAGCACTGTCTCTATGCCTTTTATCACTTCCTCCGAGAGCGCATTCTTTAGTATATATCCGGATGCTCCTGCCGACATTGCCCTGTTAACCATTGTATATTCATCATGAGAGGTAAGTATCAAGATCTTCACTCCGGGATAGCTCTCATGGATTTCACTGCAAAACTCTATTCCGTTACCGTCCGGCATGGATATATCAAGGAGTAAGACATCCGGAAGAGCCTGCGTGAGCATTTTTCTACATTCGTTCAGGGAAAAAGAGACATCGCTTACTTCTGCGACTTCAGACTCGTTTATAGCCAAACGCAACCCCTCCACCAACATTTTGTGATCATCTGCAATGTGTACTTTTATCATGGCATAAGCTCTATTTCTATCGTTACTTCTGTTCCTCTGTTGGCGGATGTGTACAGATTGATCCTGCCGTTATAAGCAGATATTCGGTTCTGCATATTGGTCAATCCTGCTCCATAACGAATGGTATTAGGGTCAAATCCGACGCCGTCATCCTGTACGGAGAGTGAGACCAAGTGGTTATCTACCGTCAGTTGGACATTTATATGAGATGCTTTTGCATGCTTTATGGCATTGTTTACCAGTTCGTAAGCACACCTGTATATCAATACTTCAAGACGACTGTCCAAGCGAGGGTTTTCTCCTAAAAACTGAAAACGGACGGTCGGAACAGATCGACAAAAATCCTCCAATGCTGTCTTTATCCCCTCTCTGGCAAGACATTCCGGCATCATATTGTGTGCAACCCTGCGAAGTTCCTCCATAAATTCGTCAAGCATCTGCTTTACTTTGGAGAAGTGTTCAATATCCGACTTCGTCATGGAAGCATCGCTCTTGATGCTGTGGAGGTGCAAGCGAATAACCGAAATCATACTACCCAATCCGTCATGCAGGTCTTGCGACAATCTGGAACGCTCTGCATTTTCTCCGTCAAGGAGAGCCAAAGAAGCCACTAACTGCTTTTCCTGCTTGAGTTGTTTCACTTGTTGCTCTGCCAACTTCCGCTTCTGACGGGAGAGAAGATGCCGATAGAAGAGCACACCCAATATCAATGACAATACAAGCAGTCCCGAAATCCCAAGTACGACATAAAGCTCTCTTTCTTTCTCTAAAGCCGCAATCTGTTGCTGCTTCTTCTCTGTTTCATAAAGAGTTTCCAAGCGAGAAAGAGCCTCCTGATAGTTTCTTTCGGAACACTCTTCCATCATCTGTTCATACTTCCGAAAGAAGTAAGCTGCCTCATTTTCCCTGCCAAGCATAGCAGAGGCATACGCTATATTAAACGCCGTTATGGGAGCAGTATCGGGAGAGAGCGAGTCTATCTGCCATGCGTTCAGTGCTGCGTCATAACACTCTGTATAACGCTTTTGCTCCCGAAAGATATTCGCGTAAGAGTTCCAAGCCAATGTATAGATATAAGGATCTCCCAAACAGTTTGCGGCATTAAGGCACTCATCGGCACATTTCAGTGCTTTGTCATACTCTTTCTTGAGTAGATATACTTTGATGAGTGCTTCATTCATATCTGCTTCAAATACCGGAGCAGCACACGTATCTCCATACTTTACTTTCTGCATATATTCCAGAGCCTTATCTGCATCGCCCAGAGCAAGATGTACATATCCCAACTCCCGATACGACTGTTTCATTCCGGATATATTGTTATACTGCTCTGCCAGCCTGCCCTCCTTTTCCAGATACCCCAAAGCCTGTTTGTAGTTTCCCAATCTGCGGTAACACTCTCCTATATTGCCGTGAGCTATGATGTAGTCTCTGCTACTCTCATCTCCGTCAAAATGCTTCAAAACATTCAGATAGCCCTCTATTGCAGGGATGAACAGCCCTTGACGGGCGTAAAAATTGCCTACTGCCTGATAGCCCTTCTGTATAAGTTTTAAGTTGTCTGAGGCTTTTGCTGCTTCGAGCTGTAAATCGAGATAGATTTTAGCTGTATCGTAAAGACAGCGATAAGTATAAGTAGACCCTATGTAATTGTAGAAACGAAACAACAGCTCTTTATCTCCACATTTCTTAGCCTGCTCCAGCCCTTTAGTTCCATACTTATGGGTGTTGTGCATATCATGTCCGGAAAAAGACTCGGTAATATCCGCATAAAGACTTGCCTGCTCTTTGGCAGACAAGCCTCCCTTTTCAAGGATATTGAGCAGAGAGTCCGCATACCGACCTTGCCCGGATAGAGATAGAGGGGAAAAAATAAGCGATACAAAGATCAGTATAAAAACTCTTTTCATACAGGCAGAAACACTCCATTGATTATACTGCGAAAGTAACGAAATCTACTCATGAAACATATTGCAAAGACAAGAGAATTAAAATATTACAGCAAAAAGTCCTACAAATGGGGTATAAAAACAGAAGATAAAGAGATACTTTCGTAAGTACTAACAAAGCAACATTCCACTATGAAAACAACGTACTTTCTACCTCTTTGCGGGCTGATATTACTACTAACGGCACTCTCCTCCTGCAAAAGTAAAAACGATCCGGGAGGAGATGTGAAGACCTACTATACTGTAACCTTTGATGCAGATGGTGGTACGCCTGCTCCTCCTGCTCAGAGAGTAGAAAAAGGGAAAACGGCAACCGTTCCCTCTCCTGCTCCGACCAAGCAAAACTTTCTGTTTATCGCATGGTCTTTGGACGGCACTAATGCTTACGACTTCCAAACTCCCGTTACCAAAGACATCACTCTAAAGGCTAAATGNTTGGACGGCACTAATGCTTACGACTTCCAAACTCCCGTTACCAAAGACATCACTCTAAAGGCTAAATGGCAAGAGGAGAGTATTGCAGAGTATTGGCAAGTGGCTTGGGAGCTGAATGGAGGCGCATGGACAGAAAACGATAATCACCCTACGCAAGTCCCCAAAGGAGGGATACTCGTAGAGCCAAACCCTCCAACAAAAGAAGGTCATACCTTTGAGGGTTGGTACAGAGAGGCTTCACTCATCAATAAAATCACCTTCCCGTACAACGTCAGTGGTGTTACAAGCGACTTCACGCTCTATGCAAAATGGAAAGAAAATGAAGGCGGAGATGAAGATCCATCCGGCTACAAAATGTTTACCTCCATTTCTGCAATGAAGGCTTGGCTTGACAAGCAGACAGCAAATACAATCCAAAATCCATATAAAGTAGGATTGAAAACTATTAACCTTGATAATGGGAACAACTGGGGAGACTTGGGACTCTCCATCACAAAGCAAAATAAATATGTAGATCTGAGCTTGGCTCCCTGCTTAGGAGAGATAATTCCCGATGGTTATCAAGAAAAGAAGGAGAAAGGAGCTACCGGCAGACCTGTTATCATAACGTACGGTGTATTCATTGACTGTAAAACCCTTGTTTCGATAAAGCTTCCCAATACTCTCAAAAACATTGGCAAGTATGCTTTTACCAAGTGTACTTCTCTAAAAAATGTCCTAGTCCCAAATAGTTTAAAAGAGATTCATAGCTATGCTTTTGAGGAGTGTGTCGAACTCGAAGAGGTCTCACTTCCGGAAGGATTAAGAGTCATTGGAGCACGAGCCTTCTCATATTGTAAAAGCATTTCGTCTATCACTATTCCGAGTACTATATCGGTCTGGGAGGATAGTAGTTTTGAACGTTGCCAATCTTTGACTTCGATTATCATAAAAGAGGGAGTTAATAAAGTGGGCAGGTACGCCTTTTGGGACTGTCCTTACCTCCAACACGTCACACTGCCTCAAAGTATAAAACAAATAGACAAAGGAGCCTTCAGAGGTTGCGAGATATTGCAGACGCTACAATTCCCTGATGGGATCACAATTATCGGAGAAGAAGCCTTCCTCGATTGCGAATCTCTTAGTGAAATAAAGCTCCCATCGGAATTGGAAAGAATAGGCAAAATGGCTTTTAGAGGCTGTTATATGATAAAAAACAAAGGAAAAGAAGTAGAGATCCCTTCTAAAGTAAAGTATATCGAAGACTATGCATTTAACAACACAAAGGTGGAAATCCTCATCATGAGACCTACCACACCTCCATCTTTAGGATACTCGGCACTGGACTCTTATCCTGTATCTCTAAAGAGTATCAAGGTTCCTGCATCCAGCGTGGAGACTTATAAGAAAGCAGAAGGGTGGAAAAAGTACGCCAATAAAATAGTTGCAAATACGGACTAATACATAAAAATGTAGATACAGACATGAAACAAATTCACATCATAGCCCTGTTGGGCATTGTACTGATATGCTTTACCTCCTGCAAGAACAAGAACAATTCGGGAGGGGATGTAAAGAACTACTACACTGTAACCTTTGATGCGGATGGCGGTACGCCTGTTCCTCCTGCCCAGAGAGTAGAAAAAGGAAAAACGGCAACAGTGCCTTCTCCTGTCCCAACCAAGCAAAACTTTCTGTTTATCGCATGGTCTTTGGACGGCACTAATGCTTACGACTTCCAAACTCCCGTTACCAAAGACATCACTCTAAAGGCTAANTTGGACGGCACTAATGCTTACGACTTCCAAACTCCCGTTACCAAAGACATCACTCTAAAGGCTAAATGGCAAGAGGAGAGTATTGCAGAGTATTGGCAGGTGGCTTGGGAACTCAATGGAGGCACATGGACAGCAAACGATAATCACCCTACGCAAGTCCTCAAAGGAGGAACACTAGCAGAGCCAAACCCTCCGACAAAAGATGGTCATACCTTTGAGGGTTGGTATAGAGAGGCTTCACTCATCAATAAAATCACCTTTCCGTACAATGTCAGTGGTGTTACAAGCGATTTGACACTCTATGCAAAATGGAAAGCGAAAGCACCTCAGCCCAATCCGACAGCACCCGGAGTTTATGTTGCAGGCACAGATCGTACAGAGGCGAATGGGCTTGTTGCAACCATTTGGAAAGATGGTAACGTATTCAAACGCTTCCCGGAAGATAATGTTACGCGTGGTACTTCCGTTTTTGTCGGAGCGCAGAAAGTTTACTCGGTAGGGATACGTTCCGGAAAGTATTACTCTGCCATGTTTTACGAAGATGATCAGAGCAAAAGCTATCCGCTATACTCCCGTGCTTACTCCGTATTCGTTTCGGGAGAAGATATTTATGTAGCAGGAGATGCCAATGATGATCCTTGTCTGTGGAAAAATCATAAACAGATAAAGTTACCAAGCAAGAGCAATTATAATGGAAGGGCAAGATCGGTCTTTGTTTCGGGAAACAATGTTTACGCAGCTGGTTATTTATTATCGAGTAGCGGCAAAAAAGATATAGCCGTGCTTTGGAAAAATAACCAACTCGTAGAATTGTCGGACGGCAAGACCGCTGCAAGAGCCCACTCTGTTTACGTTGCGGGGAAAGATGTCTATGTTGTAGGAGAAGAAACCTCCGGTTCTCCTCAAGCAATTTTATGGAAAAACAGTGTGCCCGTACCTCTTCCGAAGGGAGAGTTTGACGACCTCGTCGCAAGGTCTGTATCTGTCTCCGGCAGTGATGTCTATATTGTGGGAGAGGCGAGAAAAGGCATTAGTGAATTTTATGCTATCCTTTGGGAAAACAATAAGATAACCAAGCTGGGATACAAGGCAAAGGCATCTTCTGTTGCTGTATCGGGAAAAGATATTTACGTGGCAGGATATGAATCCGATATAAGAGAGGATCAGACTCGTGCCGTAATGTGGAAAAATGGAACAAAGACCATATTAGGTAACTCCTCTTCAGTTGCTCGTCACATTTTCATAAAGGAATAAAAGGCAGAAGAAATACTAAAACAACCATCACCGAGAGAGTTTATCTCTTCGAGAGAGTAAAATCTTTTTGGGGCGGTTTATAGCAATTCTAAAAATGAAACTTCTCACAAGTTTAGGTGCTGAAACGATAAACATGAAAACAAAGATGAAAAAGATACACTTCATAGCCCTGTTGGGCATTGTACTGATATGCTTTACCTCCTGCAAGAGCAAAAACGATCCGGGAGAAGATGTGAAGACCTACTACACCGTAACCTTTAATGCGGATGGCGGTACGCCTGTTCCTCCTGCTCAGAGAGTGGAAAAAGGGAAGACGGCAACCGTGCCTTCTCCTGCGCCGACCAAGCAAAACTTTCTGTTTGTTGCTTGGTCTTTGGATGGGACGAATGCTTATGACTTCCAAACTCCCGTTACCAAAGACATTACTCTAAAGGCTAAATGGCAAGAGGAGTCTCCGGATGAAGATCTCGTCATAGACAAGACAACGCTGACGCTACGTACAACAGACCGAGAGCGTCTATCCGTAAGCGGGAATAAGGGAGCGGTGTCCTGGAGCAGCTCCAATAAGGAGGTTGCCAAGGTAGATGCGGATGGCGTGGTTACGGCAACAGGAGAAGGTTCGGCGGTAATCACTGCAACCTCAGGCAACAAAAGCGCAACGTGCAGTGTGAGTGTTGCCTATTCCGTACTGGCTGTGGGAAAAGATTATGACGGCAGACTGGTCTTGCTCAAAAACGGGAAGGATTTCAACCTTGGAAGTTACGCTCCGGATGCGACCATCAAATCCTCTGTTTTCGTTTACGATGGGGATATATACGTTACAGGGAACAGAGGTGAGAATTATGGCGGAACGAGATACAAGGATCTCTATGTCATGAAAATAAAATCTCCTCTACCCGGTGGAACATTCGAGACAGACTCTAAAAAGATGGAGCGCAAAGGCATCATGGCTTTTTCTGAAGGGCTCTTCATCACCAATGGAGACGTATATGTCGCAGGGTACGAAGTGGCAAAGCGTCCCAACTATCAGAGCACTTACCAGCGTGCAGTGCTGTGGAAGAACGGGAAGATGCAGACCCTTGAGGACAACCCTTCGGCAGAACCCGAAGCCCGATCCGTATTCGTCTCCGGAACGGATGTCTATGTCGTGGGAGACTATGGCGGTGGCGTGCTTTGGAAAAACGGTACAAGGGTGGATCTTGCATCTCCCGATGGAAGCAAAAAGACGGATGCTTACTCCGTGTTTGTATCGGGAAACGACATCTATATAGGTGGAGCGGCTATCTATCAAGATAAACCGATAGATACAGGAAAGCCTCTGATATGGAAAAATAATGTACCTTTCGTCTGGGGCAAGCAGGGTGGCATCTACTCCATATTTGTTTCCGGGAACGATCTCTATGCTTCCGGCTATGGTCCTAAAGGGACGGTGTGGAAGAACGGAACGGTGATAAGCACCTTGGGAAGTGCGTTGGTGCGCTCCGTATATGTGTATGCCGGAAAAGTGTATGCGGTCAGCAATGACGGCATCTGGATAGATGGAGAAAAACAGCCTTGGCCCGCAGCTTATCTCCACAGTGTATTTGTGAAGTGATTATTGTTTAACCTCTCCCACAGACGGGATAAAAACAGAACATAATTATGAAAAAAGGAAAAACATCATTGCCTGCGGCTCTCACACGCAGAGTACTTACGGCAGTGGTATGCGTGATGATCGGACTCGGTGGTATCTATGCACAGTCCGGTGGGTGGAGCTCTACCAAACGGATTCAATGGGGCGTGAAAGGGGGCATAAACTTTTCACAGCTCAGCTTTGAGAAGTCCGAAGGAGGGAGCTTGGAGAGTAAAAGTGTAGTGGGAGCATTGGCAGGGGTCTCCGTTGCCTATGCTTTCAATCCCAAGTGGCGTCTTCATTCCGGTCTGGAGATGAGTTTGAAAGGATTTTCCGCAGGCATTACGGGCAGCAGCAGTGTGCTTACGGTTCGGGCTGGTTACCTGCAACTCCCGTTGGAAGCAGGGTACTCTTTCACTTTGGGAGGGTGGAACCTGGAGCCTCGACTCGGACTCTATTTCGCTTATGGCGTGGCAGGCAAATACTCCATATCGGAAACACCTGTCAATAAAAACACTTTCGGAGATCAATTCCTGAACAGATTCGATGCCGGACTAAGGGTTGGATTCTATACGAATAACGATAAGATCATTGTCGGACTGGGAGGAGAGATCGGGACGACAGAGGTTAATGGGAAAAAGTTTATCGTTTCGGGAGGAACAGTGAGCCTGCAAAATTTCTCCATCAGTGTGGGTTACCTGTTCTGATCCGAAGCGTTTACAAATGACATTGAACGGTATTAAAAGATACTCTATCCGTGTATAATTTTTGAAATCAAGGCACGATTGGCGGAAGTCGTGCTTTGCATCTAAAAAATCGGGGCTTGATTGGTACCAACCAAGCCCCGATTTCTGTTTCTTAATATGGATAGAGGAGAAAGTAAATGCGTTCAGCAGAACTTTCAAACAGGTTCGGAAAGAGTCTTAAAGCCTATCGAGCGCAACTTCTCTTCCACATCTGCCGACATCTCTCTGCTTACAACGGTGTAGGCATGCGGTTCGCGAGGATAGAAATACGCTTTGCGCTGCTGCTCGAACGGCATCCGCTTCTCCTTCATCCGCCTGTCTATCTCGGTGAGATCGAGTGTGCGGAGCAGAGCATGCAGTATCGCATCTGGATCGTTGGCGTCTAACGTGATGGTTTCGTCTGCCGGAGGGGGAGGCGTCATCTGCTCTATCAGGTGCGAACCCTCTATTCCGAAGAAGTCGCATCCGTTCTTCACGCAGGCGATAGCTCCGTTGCACTTACCGTCCGCACTGAATCCGGCGACATGGGGAGTGGCGATAAGGGCTTCTACCAACAGGCGGTCGGAGATATTCGGCTCGTTTTCCCAGCAGTCTATTATCACGTTGGAGATCTGCCCCGTGCGGATTCCCTCCAGCAGTGCTTCCGTTTCGGTTACCGCTCCACGGCAGGCATTGATGATGATGGGCTTTCTCTTAAGAAGCGGCAGGGCAGAAGAGTCGAAGAGGTGATAAGTGGCATATCTTCCCGCTTTGGTCAGTGGCGTATGAAAAGAGATAATATCCGCTTCGCCATATATCTGTGCAATCTCCACAAAATCCGCACCGCCCTCTTTTTCTACTCGTGGGGGGTCGTTGAGAAGAACTTTCATCCCCAATGCTTCGGCGTACTTCGCCATGAGAGAGCCTACGTGTCCCACTCCGACGATACCCATCGTTTTTCCTTTGAGGTCGTATCCGGAGTGGAGCGCATAGAGCGCCAGAGCGGAAGATAGAAAGTGTGCTACGGCGTTGGCATTACAGCCGGGGGAGTTGCGCCAAGCTATACCATTGACATCGCAGTAGGCTGTGTCGATGTGGTCGAAGCCGATTGTCGCCGTCGTGATGAGCTTCACGCTGCTCCCTTTCAGGAGGTTGGCTGTACACTTGGTGATGCTTCGGATGATGAGCCAATCTTTATCTCTTACCGTTTCGGGGGTAAACTCCGAAGAGGGGAGATAGGTAACCTCCCCAAGATGCTCCAATACTCCACGAAGGTAAGGCACGGAGCTTTCTGCCAAAATCTTTATGCGTCCGGACATGACAGGAGTCTCTATTTTGCGGCTTCGGCTATGGCGTGGAGCCTCATCTGCTTGAGCATGGCAGAGAGACCGTTGCTCCGTGTGGGAGAGAGGTGTTGGTAGAGTCCGATACGATCGACAAAGTAGAGATCTGCCTTGGCAATATCTTCCGCTCTCTCCCCGTCCAACACTTTGAGCAGCATGGATACAATGCCTTTGACTATCACGGCATCGCTTGAGGCGTGATAGTGAATAGTGCCGTCGGGCATCGTTTCGGGAGCGATCCATACCCTGCTCTGGCATCCCTCTATAAGGTATTGCGGTATCTTAAAGCTCTCGTCCATGGGAGGGAGATCATTCCCCATCTCTATGATAAGAGCGTATTTGTCCATCCAGTCGTCCAAAAGTGAAAATTCTTCTATAAGCTCGTCTTGCTTCTGATTGATAGTACTCATATATGATGTATGCTATTTGCCGTTTTCTTTGTCCCGAAGCACTTCCCACACCACATTGCCTACGGCTTGGAGCGTATTGCGGTCGATGACCTCCATATTATCGTTGTGGGTGTGCCAGTAGTGCCCAAAACCCTTCTCGGTATTGGGGTCGTAATTGATGATGTCCACGCACGGAATACCCAGCCCAAGCATTACGAAGACATGGTCATCCATGATAGGACCTCCCATTTTGTTTATAAAATAGTTGCCGTAGCCTAAAGAGGCGGCTTTGGACCAGATCGTGGAGGTGAGCCGTCCGGCATTCTCCTGCGAGTAGAACTCTCTGTGAAACTTTGCGTTCTTGGATCCGACCATGTCGAGCAGGATACCAAACTCGGCACTGTACCCTTTCTTGTGGGGGTTGGAAGACCAATATTGAGATCCCAAAGCCCAGCTGCTGCTCTCTCCGGTCTCCATAACGCCATCCGGTACACCATAGTCTTCGGCATCCATGAATATGATGTCTATGCCGTAGTTGGCAAATCCGTTCTCCGAGATATTGCGTGCCAGCTCCAGCAAGACCCCTACTCCGCTTGCTCCGTCATCGGCTCCGTCTATCGGGAGATGGCGTTTGCTTGAGTCTTTGTCATGGTCTGCAATGGGGCGTGTATCCCAGTGAGCGAAGAGCAGGATGCGCTTGGCTCTTTCGGGCATATACTCCGCGATGATGTTTTGTGCTTTAAGCACCGTACCGTCGTAGGCTTTGAGGTCTGCGCGCTGCCTTGTCACGGCAAATCCGTAACGCTCAAGGGTCTCCACGAGATAGTCTGCGCAGCGTGCGTGTCCCGCACTGTTAGGCACTCTCGGTCCGAATGAGACCTGACGTTCGATGTGCATATAGGCGCTGTCTGCACGGAAAGGAGTTTCCACAGCCATGGGAGTCTGGGAGGCGGAAGCCTCTGTGTTGTCTTCCTGTTGGGAATTGTTGCTCTTGCTGTCGCAGGAGGCGCATATTCCCAAAGAGCATACCGCCATGGAAAACAAGAGTGTAAGCAATCTGTTCATCTTATCTATTCTGTCTGTTCGGAGCCGTTGTAGACCAACGCCAACCGGTTATTCTTATCAAACATCCGCTGTGCCGCCGCTTGAATCTGCTCGGCAGTGATGGCGCGGATCTTGTCTATAATCACCTCCAAAGGTTCAAACTCTTTGTCGTAGAGCAACAACTTCCCGAGAGACAGAAAAGTTTGCTCTGTCTGCTCTGCACTTATGGAGAGCTGTCCGGCTGTCTGTTTAAGAGCCGCTTGAAGCCTTGCCGGAGAGAGCTTATTCTGCATCAACTCGTCCAAAATCCGGTGTACCAGATTCAATGCACGCTTGCGATAGCCGGGATCGCAACCGAAATAGATCTGCCAATAGCCTGCATCGCTAAGCCCGGTAAGGGATGCCTCCACGTTGTAGACCCATCCGCGCTTCTCCCGAAGAACCACATTCAGACGGCTGTTCATGCCCGGACCGCCAAGGATGTTCATCAGGACAGAGGCAGACTGCCTCTCTTTGTCGTACATATCGGGACCCATGCCGCCAAGAACCACATGACTCTGATAAGAACCGCGCTCCACCTCGTGCAGAGAAGAGGTAAGGAGCTTTTGAGGAGCCTGCGAAGAGATCTCGGAAAGGGATGCAAAAGGATCGAAATGACGCTCTCCCAGCTCTATGATACGCTTCAGGTTGGTGGGTCCCATACAGAAAAAGAGCATTCTGTCGGGGGTAAAGTTGTCCCGGACATAGCGGACACAATCCTCTCTTGTCATCTTCAGAAGCGACTCTTTAGTGCCAAGAATCCTTCTGCCTAACGGATGACCGGGAAAAAGAAGCGCCTCAAAGTCGTCGAAGATCTGCTCTCCGGGCGTGTCTTTATAGACGTTGATCTCGTCCATCACCACGGTTCGCTCCCTCTCCAGTTCGTGTACGGGGAATGTGGAACGAAAGCATATATCGCCGATCAACTCCATTGAACGTCTGATCTCACCCTTAGGCGCAATGGTGTATATAAATGTATCCTCTTTCGTGGTAAAGGCATTGAGCTCTCCGCCAATGGCTTCCATCCTGTTGAGTATATGCCATGCCTTTCGCCCGGTAGTGCCCTTAAACAGCATGTGTTCAACGAAGTGAGCGATGCCTTCTATACCTTCCGTTTCGTGCCGTGTACCGGATCGGATGCCCATACCGGCGTATGTCACGGCTCCTTTGGTGGGAAGAAAAACCACTCTGATACCGTTACTGAGTGTGTAGTGCTCTATTTTCATCGTGGGAAGTTACAAATTCTTTTTCATACGTACCGTTGCAGAGGTCTATCCGAAGCTGTTCGGGAAATTTATTTTAAAGAATAAAGGTAGTTTGTATTGCACAATACCAAATTTGTATTATCTTTGCAGTGAAATACCAAGAACAGACAAAAGATATGCTAGCAGTAGAAAATGTAAAGTCGCAAATGAGAAAAGGGATACTGGAGTACTGTATCCTGCTCATCGTAAGCCAGAAAGAGGCTTACAGCAACGACATTATAACCCAGCTGAAAGCTACGGAGCTGATAGTGGTGGAAGGTACTCTCTATCCGCTTCTGACGAGATTAAAAAACGATGGATTGCTATCCTACGTTTGGATTGAGAGCACTCAGGGCCCCCCTCGAAAATATTACAGACTCACGCCCAAAGGGCAAGAGTTTCTGAACGAACTGCATCCTGCATGGGAAGAGATACGTAAAGCGGTAGACGGCCTTGCGGCTAAAAGCATAGAACTTAATAACCCTCCTATTTCTGAGTAACAGACGATGAAAAAGACCGAAACAGTAAGCATTGCCAAGCGTTCGTTTCAGATAGAGAACGATGCGTATAACCTGCTGGATAGTTACATCCGTAACCTTGAGGCTCACTTCGCCAAAAGTGATCCTTCGGGGGAGATAGTGGCAGACATAGAAGAACATATTGCCGAGCTTTTTGAGGAACACACCCGCCAAGGAGTGTATGTACTCACCATGGAGGATATTAAAAGCGTCATAGAGAGAGTGGGTAGCGTGGATGAGATCATCCATAGCGATCCGGAGAGTGAAGCGCAACAGGAGAAAAAGCCGGGCAGTGAAACGCCTCCTCTGCCCCCTTTACCTCCGAAGTCTCGTCCTCGTCAGCGGAGAAAGACCTACTATCGCCATCCGACCAACAGGTGGTTCGGCGGTGTGCTTGGCGGACTCGGTTCGTACTTTAAGATAGATCCGCTCTTCCTTCGCCTTATTACCCTCCTGCTGTTGCTCACTCCGATGAGTTACTACATCATAGTGCTGTACGTTGCCGTATGGTTCTACATCAACGAAGCGAAGAGCATCGCCGAACTTCTTGAGATGGAAGGAGAAGAGGTTACAGCCAATACCATCTGGCAGAAAGTATCTTCATCCGCAAGCTCATCCGGCTTGGGAGAAGAGAGAAGCGGCTCCTCGCCGATTCCCGGAAGCTTCAATCGTCTGAAAGAGGAGGCAGACAGAATACTCCCGGTAGAGAACAAGCAGAAGCGCACCATCCTTATCACGGCAATGGTAGCCGTCGGAGCCATCCTGCTGATAGCTCTTCCGTTCCTTCTGTACAAGACACACATGTTTGGCAGCTACTTCTATATGGGCAACACATTCAATCACCTTGTAGATAACGTGCTACCGACATTTGCCGGAACATTCGGAGTGTTCATCCTTATACCGATCATCCTCCTCATCCTGCTTGTAATGGTGTTCTTCTTTGCACTTTCGGTGGTACCCACGGGGCTTATTCTGCGCACCGAAAAGTGGAATATATACACCAAAACCATACTGATAGTGCTATGGTTCATATTCTTAAGCTGGGTTTTCTAAAACACTAAACATAAACTTCTTCAGAGAAGAGGTTAGAAGTCGGGCTCTGTTTGGATTAGAGATTTGTAGAGTTCCGATTTCTAACCTCTTTGTTTTTCCGAACGTAATAGTTTTCTTACCTTTGCTTCAAACGAGATCATCCCATGAGTAAAGAGAATTCCGCCATAGTGGTAGGCTTCGATGCCAAGCGCATCGTAAAGAATCAGACCGGTTTAGGTAATTATAGCAGATACATCGTAGAAACTCTTGCGAGATATGCTCCGGAGGTTACGCAACTCCTTTCGACTGCCGAAGTGGGCAAGAAGGAGCTGTACGAGAGTCTGCTTGCCTACTCGCAAGTGAAGCTGGTACTGCCTCCAAGCAGCATCTTCAACAGAATGCCTTACTTCCAAGCCTATTGGAGAAACAAAGGGGCACTGCCTCAACTTCGAGGCAAGGGCATGACCATCTACCATGGTCTGTCCAATGAGCTGCCATCGGATATTACCACACTGGATGTCCCGTCCGTGGTTACGATGCACGACTTGATATACGAGCGGCTCCCACAGTTCTACTCCCCCGTTGATGTAAAGCTGTACAGACACAAGTACGAACGCTCTTGCCGGGAAGCCACACACATCATCGCCGTAAGCGAATGCACCAAAAGAGATCTCATAGAAATCTATAAAATCCCCGAAAATAAGATAAGCGTCATCTATCAGGGATGCGCCGGAATCTTCAGGAAAAGGCTGACACCGTTTCAGATAGACAAGGTTACCGGTGAGTACCTTCTGCCTTCGGAATACATCCTGACCGTAGGCACGGTGGAGGAGAGAAAGAATGCGGGACTCATCGTGGAGGCTCTCAGCAAGATGAAGAACAGCATCATCCCGCTGGTCATCGTAGGCAGAGAGACCAAGTATGCCTATAAAGTGAAACAGATAGCACACCGTCTCGGTGTGGAACATCGCCTGATATTCCTCGAAGGAGTGCCCTCTCAAGATCTGCCTGCCATGTATCAAGGGGCTTCTCTGTTTGTCTATCCCTCCCTCTATGAAGGCTTCGGTATTCCGGTATTGGAGGCTCTTTGCAGCCGGATACCGGTGATAGCCGCCACCGGCAGCTGCTTGGAAGAGGCAGGCGGACCGCATTCACTCTACTGCAACCCCAAGGATGCCGACGATCTTGCACAGCTTATGGACAGGGCTTTGGAGGATGAAGAGCTGAGAGAAAAGATGATTGCGGAAGGAGAAGAGTGGAGCAAAAAATTCTTGCCGGAGCATACGGCGGTTCAGCTGACCGAACTCTACCGAACGCTCCAACAACAATAGAATAAAAAAGTGCCTTTTTTCAGACCTCTGAGAAAGGGCATTTTTATATATTCCATACCGAAAAATGCTCACTTTTTTCGGTCTCTCTATTTTGATCTGAAGGGTCGTTTTCAGGGCACGGCCGAAGTGTTAAATCGGAGCCGTTTTATTAACACAATTTCCGATACCTGTTAAGCAAAAACAGTAAACGAGCATATTCTTTCGGCTCAACGTGTTTAATTTTTCAACGAACACGTTTACCGATTTCATTAAACACGTTTACCGGATTCGATTAACGTGTTTAGCCAGAATCATTAAAACGCTAATAATCAACCGACTACGCATTTTTACCCTAAAATGCGCCTGAAAAGGTGAATTTCTTTATTAGGAAACGTTTACAGAAGAGAGCGTTAAAATTTACACCTATTAACGCGAAAAGTGCCCATCAAACGGACTGAGAAAAAATTTTTTCCGAGAATGCGCTGGTTTTGTATCCTTTTGATTATTAGGAATTTCAGGGCATACTTAGACATTCGGAGGCCAAAATCGGGGCAGAAAGGCCCTCCAAGCGAAGGAGAAGAGAGAGTCCGATTTTTATATAAAAGCTCCCTGGCAAAAAAGGTGTTCGGACAGGCTCTTCCGGACAAATCTGAACGGACACATTGCCAAACAACGAAAAAGTTGTACCTTTGCAGAGATTTATACACCTCAAGGCACAGGATGAACGCATATACCATCTCTTTCAAGAGCATCAAACAAGACGAAGAGACCTTTGAGTTTCCTCTCGATTCGGGCTTTTGGAAGAGGCAGGAGAGTGATGAAATCCTGGATGGAGATGTCATGGCAATAGTTCACGTTGCTCACGGAGCGGGCGGAACGTTTGAGTTGGAGCTTGATTTTCAAGGCACAGTGTCTGTGGCTTGTCATCGCTGTACCGCTCCACTCACTGTGGATGTAGATTCTGTGTCTGAGCTTGTGGTAAAGTACGGAGACGAATATTTGGATAACGGCGATGACCTTATCATTATTCCGGAAAGAGAAGGTACGCTTGATCTCTCGGAGATCATGTACGAACTTGTTCTCTTTTCTCTGCCTTTTACCTGCAAGCACCCTATTGATGAGTGCAATCCGGAGATGCTAAAGTATCTCGCCGGCTCTGAAGAAGCGGAGGAGGATGCCGACGAGTGGGAGGTTGATGAAGAGTGATACTCCGGACGGAGTGTCTTTAGGCTTTTGGAACTAATGAACAAATAAAAATAATAGACTATGGCACATCCTAAACGAAGACAGTCGAAGGCTAGAACAGCCAAGCGTAGATCTCATGATCACGCAGTAGTACCTACAATTGCTAAGTGTCCAAACTGTGGCGCATGGCATAGATATCACACCATCTGCGGTGAATGTGGATACTACAGAGGTCGTATCGCTATCGAAAAAGGCGAAAACCTATAACCCTCTTTAGAGGTAGGCAATGGGAGACATTCTGAGACATAAATAGAAGTCGACCGCCAAAGCACTAAGCTATCTGTTCTTTTTCTCGAAAAGATTGAGTAGCTTAGTGCTTTCTTTTTACACTATGTACCAAACACTAATAACATGAACAGAATTCACGCAGCCATTACTGCAGTAGGCGGATATGTTCCCGACAAAATAGTTACCAACGATGATATCGCCCAAATGGTGGATACATCGGACGAGTGGATCATGACTCGTGTCGGTATCAAAGAAAGACGTAAACTGGAAGATCCTCAGCTCGGATCTTCATACTTGGCAATTCAGGCCGTAAAAGATATGCTCGAAAGACACAGCATAGACCCTAAAGAGATAGAGGCTATCGTGCTTTCGACCAACTCCCCGGACTATCCGATACCCAATACATCCAGCCGTGTGGCTCTGGAAACAGGCTGTACCAACGCATTCGCATTCGATATATGCGCGGCATGCCCCGGCTTCCTCTATGGTCTTGAAATCGCATCGGGCTTTATCATGAGCGGTCGATACAAGAAAGTACTTGTGGTATGTACGGAAAAGATGTCCGCCATCATAGACCCGCAAGACCGTGCCACCGCTCCTCTATTCGGGGATGGAGCAGGCTGTGCTCTGATAGAACCTTGCGCTCCGGAGTATGGACTGCAAGACTCTATCATACGTACAGACGGGACAGGACTTCCTCACCTTACAATCAAGGCAGGCGGATCTATCCAGCGTCCTACGACAGACACCGTGGAAAACAGAGAGCACTATGTGTTCCAAGACGGACAGACCGTGTTCAAAGCCGCTGTATCTTCCATGGGAGATACCACTCTGGAGCTTATGGAACGCAACAACCTCTCTGCCGATGACATTAAATGGGTGGTTCCTCATCAGGCTAATATGCGCATCATAGACGCTGTGGCAAGAAGAATGGGCTTCTCTAAAGAGCAGCTTGAAGAGAAAGTGATGATCAACATTCACAAGTTCGGCAACACAAGCTCCGCTACTATTCCGATCTGCTTATGGGAATGGGAAAAAGATCTTAAAAAGGGAGACAAACTGGTTCTTACAGCTTTCGGTGCAGGATTTACCTGGGGCTCTTCCTACATCGTCTGGGCATACGACTACGACAAGAAGTAACGGTTCATCCTTCCAAGACATAAAAAAAAGAAGAGATACTCGGTTGGAGTATCTCTTCTTTTTTTTATTGTATTCGAGACTACAGCTCTTTAATGTACGCCCTTCTTGTCTTGTGATGTACACGCTCGAAGTAGTTCCACTGCATCTGAACAGCCTGATTGCTTTCCAGTTCAGGGTTACTTTCACAATATTCCACCCCAAGCCTTTGGAAAATAGGGATAAGATCTCGGAAGATGAGAGCATTGATCCCTTTGTTTTGATACTCCGGCAAGATTCCGATGAGGTAAAGATCGACCACTTTTGGGCGTGATTTCAAAGCCTTCAGCAGGTGTAAAATACCCATAGGATAGAGCTTCCCTTTGGCTTTCTGCATGGCACGACTAAGATTCGGAAGAGAGATGGCAAAACCTATAACCTTATCGTCCGGTTCCTGAGTAATAACCGTAACCAACTCTATCCGCAACATCGGGAGATATGTTTTGACATAGAACTCTATCTGTTCCGTAGAAAGCTCGGAAAATCCGTACAGATGCGCGTAGGCTTTATTGAGAGTATAGAAGATACTCTTTATGTATGGCATAATCTCCTTTACGGATGAGAACTTCCGCACTTTCAGATTATATTTTTGCTGTACAAGATCTGCTATACGCAAATGCTTTTCGGGAATCTCTTTGGGGACGTATATCTTATACTCTTTCCAGTCTTGATCTTTCTGGTATCCCAATGCCTCTATCTGCTTGGGATAGTAGGGATAGTTGTAGATAGTTGCAATGGTTCCAAGCTGATCGAAACCGTGAACAAGAAGCCCTTGATGATCCAAATCTGAAAAGCCCATAGGGCCGTGGATGATCTCCATTCCCTGTTTACGACTCCACGCTTCTACGGCATGAAACAGAGCGGAAGAGACTTCCGGATCATCAATGAAATCAACCCAGCCAAAACGTGCATAGGACTGGTTCCAAACCTCATTGGATTTATAATTGATGATACCGGCTATACGCCCCGCAACTTCTCCGTCTTTGTAGGCAAGAAAATAGATCACATCGCAAAACTGAAATGCCGGGTTCTTCTTGCTGTCGAGCGTAACCAATTCTTCCGACTCGATCTGGGGGACAAAGTACGGATTGCCTTTGTAGAGCTTTCTGGGAAAAGCCACAAAGGCTTTCATATCCTCCCTTGTCCGGGCTTCTCTTATCTCTATTTTGCTCATGAATGTTCCGATTAAAATCTCTTTTCTACCACTGCTTGTACTACATTAAGAATATAGTCGCCCAAACGTTCTCCTTCGTTAATGATGTCGTGGTAGTAAACCCCCTCCTGATAAGTATATTCTTTAGAGTTTATCTCATCAAGACTACTGATCTGAACATCATTGCGGAAGTTATTGATGGCATTCTCTATATTGTATGACTCCAATGCATCATCCGGTTGGACTTCCGACTTCGATAGTATGAAATTCATCCGCTGAAGAGCCTTGGCGTTCAGATCCAAAAGATGCAAGATATTCTTTTGCATCTGAGGCGTGGAATTGGCTTTATGATCTTCTCTCCGCTTAATGTTCTTGGCAAGATTGTAGCAAGAGTCGCCGATACTTTCTATCTCCGTTACGGCACGTATGATATTACGGATATGCTCCTTACCTTCGGCACTCAACCGACCTTCACTTACCTTAGAAAGATAGTTTGCAATCTCCAATTCCATACGGTCGCAGATGTTTTCATACTTCTCCACACGGTTGTAGGTCTCTGCAAATTTCTCTTCATCTTCCTCTACAACCAGCTCTTTTACCATATCGAGCATGCGTGATGTGCGCTCTCCAAATACTGCCATCTCCTTCTGAGCCTGTGCAATGGAAAGCTCTGCCGTGGAAAGCATACCGAACGATATATATTTCAACTGGAACTCCTCGCCCTTGCTCTTCTGCTTTTTATCAGGAATAATCTTGCGACAGATGTAAACATAAACATTTACAAACCATATCATGATCAAGACGTTGAAAACATTAAACAGCGAGTGGAATAGAGATAGACCGAAAGAAACAGCCGTTATACCGGTATTCCGCATCTCAATATCTCGCAAAAGAGCCGGATCTGAAACCTGACTGACATCGGTCTCCAGTAGAGATGCCCGTTCCGGACCTAACTCTGCAAGGAAATCGAATAGCATTCTTGGATCGCCCGGCCCGTAGTTGGAAATAATATAGACAACCAGCTTAATGAATGGCGTAAAGAATATAAGGGCAAAAAGAACCCCAAAGACATTGAACAGCAAGTGGGCTATGGCTGTACGACGTGCGGTAACATTGGCTCCGATCGCTGCGATGTTGGCAGTAATGGTTGTGCCTATATTTTCTCCCAAAACCATTGCAGTGGCAAGCTCGAAAGAGATCCAGCCTTTAGAACACATGATAAGTGTTATTGCAACGGTTGCACTGGAGGATTGAACCACAACGGTAAGAATGGTTCCGATAAACATAAACAGGATTGTAGAACCGAATCCACCGGAAGCATAATCCTTTAGAAACTCCAATGCTTGAGGGTGATTCTTAAGATCCGGTACGCTGTCTTTGAGATACTGCAAGCCAATAAACAGGAAAGCAAAACCTATGATAAACTCTCCCCAAGACTTCCTATTACTCTTTCCCGAAAAGATAAAAGGGATACTGAGAGCAACGATGGGTACTGCATAAGTGGCAATATCTATCTTAAAGCCAAAGAGAGAAATGACCCACGCCGTAACGGTAGTACCGATATTTGCCCCCATGATAACGGAGATTGCCTGCCCTAATGTAACAAGCCCGGCATTGGCAAACGATACAACCATAAGGGTTGTAGCACTGGAAGACTGCACTAAAATAGTTATGAGCAAACCGGTAAAGATTCCAAAGACCCGGTTACTCGTCATGGCAGAAAGGAAATTGCGCAACCTGTCTCCGGCTATCTTTTGCAATCCTTCACTCATTACCTTCATCCCATAAAGGAATATACCCAAAGATCCTATGAGTTGAAGTATTTGAAAAAAACCAAAATTCATGTTTATGTAGCTTAGAATATTAGAAGCAGAAGTAGTAAATAAGTTTTTCGCTATCTTTACCTTTGTACAAAATAAATCAAAAAAAACCGAGTATAGAAATGAATAGCAGATTAAACATCGTTTTATCTCAAAAAAATAGAAGTATATCAGTTCCGAAGGGGATTACTCCTCTCGAAATTTTCAACCAATATATGGAGCCGATGAGTGCTCCGATAATGAATGCCCAGATAAATCATAAGACCGTTTCTTTGGCAGAACCTCTTTACGAAGAGTGTAACATCAGCTTTGTGGACTACACTCAAGAGTCCGGGATGAGAACCTATCTCCGAACATTTATTGCGTTATTGAGTAGAGCAGCGGTAAACCTTTCGGACTTAAGAGACCCGAGAATAGACTTCGAGCATGCCATATCCAACGGATATTATTGTGCTTGGGGATCAAGAGAGAATACACCTACTGCTTCTGAGGTTGAGGCACTAAGCCAAGAAATGAGATCCCTGATAAAGCGGGCTCTCCCTATAAATATCATCTCCATGCCTACGGATTCTGCCATAGAGTATCTCGAACAACGTGGAGAAGCATCAACGGCAGAGATGATACGGACATTGGGTCGATGCTACACGCCTTTAGTGGAAATAGAAGGTCATAGAGACTATATCTTCGGAAACGTTCTACCGAATACAAGTATGCTTTGGGATTTTATCTTAGAGCCTTTTCAGGATGGGATATTGATCCGTCTGCCTAAAAGATCCAATCACAAAGAGATCAACGAAAAGACCAACCAGCCAAAACTTCTCGAAACATTCAAGAATCACATCGAACTTCTTCGGACTCTGGATGTCGAAGAAGCCGGACCGATGAACTGCCTCCTTAGAGATAAAGACACAGCAGCAGAGCTTGTACAAGTATCAGAAGCAATGCAAGAGAAGCAGATTGCCGATATTGCACAGGAGATCTCTTCGCTTCATGCAGAAAGAGGAGTGAGAATAGTACTCATTGCCGGACCATCTTCTTCGGGCAAGACAACAACATCAAAACGTCTGAGGACCCAGCTTATCACCAATCTTCTGCGCCCATTCACTCTTTCGTTGGACGACTTCTTTGTCAATAGAGAAGAGACTCCTCTGAACGAAGACGGCACATACGACTTCGAGAGTATCTATGCCTTGGATTTGCCATACCTGAATGAGACACTTACCAAAATCGTTGCAGGAGAAGAGGTAGAGCTTCCCACTTTCGACTTCACCACCGGTTCGAGAGTGTTCAAAGGCAATAAACTGAAACTGGGGAAAGAGCATATCCTGATCATCGAAGGTATTCACGCTCTCAATCCGGAGCTGACATCCCAAATCCCTCAAGAGAAGATTTACAGAATATATGTATCGGCACTTACCAGCATCACCCTGGATCGTCTCAACTTTCTATCTACTTCGGACAACAGACTGATAAGGAGAATCATTCGAGACTCAAAGTATCGTAACCACAGCGCAGTGCATACACTTGCCATGTGGAACAGCGTAAGAAGAGGAGAAGAGAAGTGGATATTCCCCTTCCAGGAGAATGCAGATGTTATGTTCAACAGTGCCATGCTGTACGAGTTGGCAGCTCTTCGTCCCATTGCAGAGCCTATACTTCGAGCCGTCAAGCAGATCGAGCCGGAGTATGCCGAGGCACAGAGATTGCTGCATCTGCTTTCGCACTTCGAGCCGATAGGGTTGCGCTCTCTGCCTCCAACCTCTCTGCTAAGAGAGTTTATCGGGGGAAGCAGCTTCAAGTACTAAGTTCACTCTACCATAAAAAAAGGGACTACATCATCCGGATGCAGCCCCTTTTTCTATCTCTATAATAGATTTCAAATCTCTTTCTTGCACATCTTTCGGCTCTTGTTTGAGGAGTAGAGAGGCAGGAGGAATATTGCCACAAGTCCGCAAATGGTTATCCACAGCGTCTGTATGGTGTGCACAATGAGGGCAAACTGCTCCGCGCTCTCCCGTGCAACGGCAAAAGAGCTCAAGGTAACTATAACCATAAAGTGCCACGCACCTATACCGGCCTGAACGGGAGCCGCTACCGCAATGCTACTCATCGTAAATGTGAGCAAGCCTATCCCCGGTCCGAGCTCTCGTGTAAACGGGAAAGCATAAAATGTTGTATAGAAAAAGCAGAAATATCCTGCCCATATCAGGAGCGTGTACAGCAGGAAGAGCCATTTCTTGTCCAGGTCTTTGATACTCAATATACCCTTCCAAACATTCAGGACAAACTCCCTGACCTTTTTCACAAAAGCAGACTCTCTGGTAAAGTAGTAGATCACCCCGCAAAGGAGGATAAAAGCCAACAACCCGACGTACAGCCATACGGATGAAAGGAGAGCCAGGATACCGCTTGAACCTGACGGGGAAGAAGAGAAAAATCCGGAGAAGAAATCCAAATTGTATCCCAGCATCAACACCACGAGCAGCCCTACCACCACAACATCCGAGACCCTGTCGACAAGAAGCGTCCCCAAGAGTTTGGAGAATCCTATACCCGAATATTGAGACATCGCTCCGCACCTCCACACTTCGCCCATACGGGGAAAAGCCATATTCACAGCATAGTTGCCCAATGTTGTGAGTATCGAATGAGCCATGCGGGGAGCCTCGTTTGTTGCCCGAATAAGCAAGTTCCACCTCATGCCCCGAAAGATATTGGCAGCAAGTCCGAATAGCAGAGAGAAAGCAAGCACAGCATAGTCTATATCTTCTCTCAATGTCTTCAAGAGTTCTTGCTTTTCGAGATCGCGGTAGAGCAACCAAAAAATAAAAATTCCAAGAAAGAGCGGAAGCAACACCTTCAGACTCTTTTTGAAAGCCGGTCTTATAGTCATATCTCTTTTTATATAGCCGCATAAGCGGCTTTTTTGTAATTTTGTCTTATTACTGCGCAAAGATACCAAATAAGATGAAGAGCGTAAGAGCAAAAAAATATTTGGGACAACACTTCCTTCGAGACGAAGATATCGCCTACCGCATAGCCGAGACGATGTCCGGCAGTCCGCTTCCCATTTTGGAAGTAGGACCCGGTATGGGAGTGCTTACGAAGTATCTCCTCCGGATGGGAAGGCAGGTAAAAGTCGCAGAAATAGATACAGAGTCCGTCTCTTACCTCAAAACGCACTATCCTTCGCTGGAAGGAGACATCATCGAAGGCGATTTCTTGCAGATGGATCTCTCCCTCATTTTCGACGGAGAGTCGTTTGCCGTCATCGGCAACTACCCCTACAACATATCCTCACAGATCTTCTTCAAGATTTTAGAGCATAAAGAGTACATCCCGCTATGTAGCGGCATGCTCCAAAAAGAGGTGGCAGAGCGGTTGGCATCCCCTCCCGGGTCGAAAGATTACGGTATTCTGAGCGTCTTCCTGCAAGCGTGGTACGATGTCGAGTATCTTTTCACCGTCGGACGCGAAGTGTTTCTACCACCTCCGAAAGTACAGAGCGGTGTGATACTCTTACGCCGCAACAGCAGGAAAGAGTTGGGATGCGACGAGAAGATGTTCCGCAGAGTGGTCAAGACGGCATTCAATCAACGCAGAAAGACGATGCGCAATTCTCTTCGTCCTCTTCTCGGAACAGACTATCCCGACTATGCAGATCCTGTTTTCAACAAACGCCCGGAGCAGCTCAGTGTAGAAGATTTCATAACTCTAACCCTCCGCCTCACACCTCACATTCTATCGCAACAGAGTGCAGAGACACAGGGTTCTAAAACTTGCTCAGACCTATGATAGACTTTCAAAAAAGCTTTATAGAGGAGCTAACAAAAGAGATAAGCCAAGACAATAAAGCAGCCGTAAAAGAGCTTATAAAGGATCTTTACCCTGCCGACATTGCCGAGCTTTTCACGCTGCTCTCTTTGGACGAGACGCTGTACGTCTATCGGGTTCTGGAAGGAGAGGATGCGGCGGATGCGCTGATGGAGCTGGACGAGGACGAACGTGCTAAAATCCTCGACCGTCTTTCCAGTGAAGAGATCGCCACAACCTTTATCGACAACATGGATACCGACGATGCGGTGGATCTCATGCGTGAGCTGGACGAAGACCAAAAGGAAGACATCCTCTCTCACATCGCGGACGTAGAGCAGGCGGGCGAGATCATCGACCTCTTGAAGTACGATGAAGACACAGCCGGGGGCTTCATGTCCACCGAAATGATCGTGATAAATGAAAACTGGAGTATGCCCAAGTGCGTGGAAGAGATGCGTGCGCAGGCAGAAGAGTTGAATGAAATTTATTACATCTACGTGGTGGACGATCAGGAGAGACTGCGTGGAGTGCTGCCCATAAAGAAGGTAATCACCAACCCGTCCGTCGCCAAGGTGAAGCACGTGATGAAGAAAGATCCTATCTCCGTCCGAGACAATGAACCGATAGAAGAGGCCATCAACGTGATCGAAAAGTACGACTTGGTAGCTGTTCCCGTAGTAGACGAGATAGACAGACTCTTAGGGATCATCACCGTGGACGATGTCGTGGACAAGATGCGCGATATTCACGAAAAGGATTACCAACTTGCATCCGGTATCACGCAAGACATCGAGACAACGGACAACATCGTTCGCCAAACCGCTGCACGCCTGCCGTGGCTGCTGATAGGTATGGCAGGAGGGATAGGCAACTCCGTCATCCTCGGCGGTTATGAGCATATCTTTGCTTCCAATCCTACGCTACCGCTCTTCATTCCGCTTATCGGGGGAACGGGAGGAAACGTAGGAATACAATCTTCGGCAATCATCGTGCAAGGTCTTGCCAACAATACCATCAAGGAGGGATCGCTTTGGAGCCTTGTAACAAAAGAGATTGCCGTCTCATTGATCAATGCCAGCATCATCTCTTTGGTCGTATTTGTGTACAACTACTTCTATCTCAAAGATATGATCGTAATGGCTTCGGTCTCCATCTCTCTCTTTTCCGTAGTCATGTTTGCAAGTATATTCGGGACATTTGTCCCTTTGATGCTGGAGAGATTCAAGCTCGACCCTGCAAGAGCAACGGGTCCGTTCATCACCATCAGTAACGACCTTATAGGTATGTTTATCTATATGTTGGTTACCTCCATGCTTACCTCCTATTTCCTTGCATAACGGCAGCAGTTTGGAAGAGCAGTGGAGAGACTCTTTTTCACCTCTTTTTTGTTCCGATTTTGGTCAGAATTATGCCCCCTTCCGATGGGAGCTTTTATATAAAAACGCCTCTTGAGAAGTCTCTCTTGAGGCGTCTCTTTTTTCTGCCGTTTTATGATGAAACATTTCATTAAAAGGAATAATCATCTGACAATAAAGCAGATAATGAAAATCTTAAATTTGGCATCGGCTCTCTCTTTGTGCGGTTTCATGCCCCAAATTCGCGTTAATAAAAATCAAAATCGGAGCACTCGTCTGTAAACATATCCTAATGCAGATTTTCTCCTTTTTATGTCTCCAAAAGCACAAAAACGGCTAAATCTCTAATAATCAACAGATAGAACAAAAAATTCTAAACACGTTAATTGAATCCGGTAAACGTATTAAATGAAATCGGTAAACACGTTTATTGATTTCGGTTAATACTTTAAGCCGACAAAATATACTGCTTTATCGTTTTGAATGAACAGGTATCGAAAATGGTGTTAACAAACCGGGGCGAATTTAACAGTCCGGTCGTGCTCCGGAAATGACCCCTCCGACCAAAATAGAGAACAAGAAAAAAGTGAGCATTTTTCGGGATGGAATATATAAAAAAAGCCCTCCGAAAAGGGCTTCTTAAAGGTGCGGGAAAAAGGCTTACACAAGAGGTCAGCCTCTCTTAAGAGGAAGGATTTCTATCCAGTATCCGTCGGGGTCGGAAATGAAGTAGAGACCCATGGATTCGTTTTCGTAGCAGACGCAGTCCATCTGACGGTGATACTCTCTTGCTTCATCGTAGTCTCCCGGAACTCTTACGCAGAGATGAAACTCGTTATCACCCAGATTATAGGGTCTGTCCCAATCTCTTAACCATGTCAGCTCAAGCGTAAATCCGGTCTTGCCATCCCCAAGATAAACAAGGATGAAAGAGCCGTCGGATGCCTCTTTTCTACGTACTTCTTTCAGGCCGAGAGCCTGTTCATAAAACTTCAGACTGCGCTCCAAGTCTGTTACGTTATAGTTAAAATGGTCGAACTGTGCAGAAATCATGTGATAAATATTTGGTATTAGTTTATACTGTGATTGAAGATATTGTCTCGAATGGTACTTGAACGATGCCGGGCGATGCACTCTCAGGCTTATCCGCCCATACCAATACTCCGTTATCCAAAGGTATCGCCGTTGCTTCCACAAGCAGAGGAGGCTCCTCCGCAGAGGTATATGCAAAGAAGAGCAGCCGCAATGGTGCTGCGGAAAGGACTCTCTGCAATATGATTCTGTTCTTGAACTCCGTCAGCCCTCTATGGCTCACATACTTATAGACAGCCTCTTTTGCCGACCACAAGATGCCGAAAGAGAGTTTCCCTTCCTCGATAAAAGCGTACTCCTGCTCATGGACAAACTTCTCCGCGAGCCGCTCTGCCCGTTCGGGATTATCTTCTATGTCTATCCCGCAAACCGACTCGGCAAACGAAACGGCAACGGCAACATGATGCAGGGAGTGCGACACGGAGATACGACACTCCGGCATCTCCGGAACAAAAGGACGCCCCGACTCCGCGTGAGCATAACGTTCCGTCAGTCCGGGAAAAGCATACCGTAGAATCTGCTGAGCGGTCCGATGTTTGAACGCTTGCCATTCAGGGCGTTCGCCCAAAGATTCATCCGGAATCTTTGTGATGAAAATGCGTCTCTCTTTCTCCTCCGGACTATTCCGCATCAGGGTCTTGGAAGAATTTTACTTTGGATATACGTCTCCGTCCCATCTCCAATATCATGAAGTTGTACGGCGGTACGGAGATTGTCTCTCCCTTTACCGGAAAATCTCCTTTAGCCTCCAAGATGAGACCGCCTAAGGTATCGACCTCTTCTCCCTGCTCCAATATATCGGGGTCTGTAATCTTTGTTACCTTGAGAAAATCGGTAAGAGAGATTTTGGCATCAAAGATGATCGAACCGTCATTCAGTATTTTGTAAGGCTTGCTTTCCTCATCATACTCATCGGAGATCTCACCCAAAACCTCCTCAAGAAGGTCTTCGAGCGTAACAAGACCGCATGTACCGCCAAACTCATCCACGACAATAGCCATGTGCATCCGCTGACGGCGAAACTCCTCCAAGAGATCGTCGATCTTCTTTGTCTCCGGTACAAAAAATGCTTCCCTTATGATCTTCTGCCATTCAAAGGTGGCAGGCTCGGAAAGATGAGGAAGAAGGTCTTTGATATAAAGGATGCCGCGCACGTTGTCAATGCGTTCTTCGTACACCGGGATGCGGGAATATCCGTTCTCTTTCACGAATGAAAGAACCTCGTCATAAGGTGTATTGTAAGGAAGACTTACCATATCCATGCGAGGTGTCATAACATGAGAGACGGTGGTACTGTAAAATTTTACAATCTCGGTCAGTAGTCCCTTCTCCTCTTCAGCATCTGTGGTGAGTTGGATAGCCTTGTTCAGCTCTTCGGGACTCAGCTCATACTTCTTGTACCCAATGCCTTTGCCCACAATGGATCCGAGATAAACAAGAAATTTACTCAGCGGATAGAAGATCTTCTTAAAGACAGCCATTACGGGAGCAGAAGACCTTGCAATCTGCAACGCACGCTGTTGGCAGTATATCTTGGGCAGGATCTCTCCGAACAGCAGAAGCAAAAAAGTAAGACCTATGACCTGGAACAGAAATCCCATCATAGGTGCTGCGGAGAAGTCGAAAACACTCTGAAAGATATAAGTAGTGAGCATCACGATAGCCACATTGACAAGATTATTGCCGATGAGGATAGTGCCCAAAAGATGTTCGGAGTCTCTCAGAAGGTGTTCCAGAGTATGATCATTGGTGTGTTTTTGCTCCTTTATCTCTTCCACTTCTTGAGGAGAGAGTGAGAAGAATGCCACTTCGGAGCCGGACATGAATGCCGAAAGAAAGAGTAGCAGAATACTTATAGCTATTGCAATGTATATGACCAAAGAGAGTGGCATTACCTCTATGGCCGAAAAAAGCGAGGATAAACTACCGTCAGGGTCCACGTAAACTTTTGTGATGTATTGGTTTGCTGCGCTAAGATACAAAAAAAGGGATAACCCGAATTGAAAGCAGTAAAATATCTATATTTGTATCGAAACACCACACAACACATACAATGGGCAGAACTATCCATACAATGTTGCCTCTCTTGATGCTTCTTCTCGTTGCTTCATGCGGTCGGCAGGCAGACAGAGTAAGTTGGAGAGAGGGACGGGGACGCTCACAGGTCTACTTGGAAAGGATCACAGACTCCAACTACAAGCTTCACATGGTAAACTGTAGAGGCAATCGCTCCTCGTGGAATCTCCCTTATCCGGTTTACAGATTCGATTACGGCGATATTTGGGGCGATTCCACTCCGGAGATAGTAGTGGGGGTGGAGAAAAGTACAAGATTCGACCCTGTTGTGCGTAAGCGTCTGTTCTTGTATCGCATTGCAGACAATCTTTATGTCCGTCCCCTTTGGCTCGGTTCCAAAATGGGTGGACCGCTGTACGATTTCCGTGTGGACAGGAGTTGTTCTCCTGCTCGTGTGCGAACGATAGAGCAGGAGCCTTCGGGCAATTATTTGGTTTCAGAATATCAGTGGAGGGGCTTCGGTCTCAAATTTGTTTCTTACATCGCGCGAGAGATAACGGAAGAGGAGGCAAAAAAGATCTTGTAAGAAAGAGTTTCTGCCCCATACCACCCAAACAACAAACGGCTTAAACATACATTTTCAAACTATAACCTCATGAAAAAATTAGCATCTGTCATCTGTCTGATACTTGTCATTGCCATCGGAGGATGTACTTCAAAAAAAGAAAATAGCGGAGAGACTCCGGCGGAAAAGAGTGTCCCATTTTTTGGGGATTCTATGCTGCCACGCTCATTAGACCTTAATCAAGAGATCGAAGCCTATACAATGGAGGAATTGTTGCTATTGCGAAACTATCCGTATGCTATTCACGGACTCTACTTCATGGATGCAAACATCAACGGATTCTTCTCCAACAACACGGACTGGTACACCAAACTGTACGAAGAGCTCTTTGAACAGTCCGAAGAGAACGGCACACACTTCCCGACAGAGTACAGCGACATCACGCTCTCACCCGAAGAAGCCGCTTTTGTAGCCAGAGTCGATAAGCGGATAGAGGAGCTTAAAAAAGAGCAATATATAGTCAAAGGCAATCTTCGTTTGGGCAATACCGAAATGATCGTAAACGATCGGCAGTTTTACGAAGTGGATTCCCTGTTCATGAAGAACCTCGATGCTTTTAACTTTACCATCGCTTACGGCACGCACGAACAGCTATTCCACCTGTACGAACAGAACGACTATGAGAACATCCCAAGCTTTATCACCACCGATCTTTTCCTGCAAACCTTCCACATGTACTTCTCTTATGTGCTGAAGTCTCTGGAAAAAGAGATCTTCATACCTGCCATAACAGAAATCTCCGAAAGCATGTACAGAAATGCCACACGCATTTCAAAGGAGACGGGAGAAGAGAAAATAAAAGCACTGGCAGAATACACCGCAGCGTTCTACGCTATTCCGTACTATCTTCTAACGGGAGAAAAACTGCCGGTAGCGGAAAAATATGAAAATGCCGTAGCAGAAGAGATCAAAAATATACTCAAAGAGAAAAGCTCCATGTCGGCTTTTCTTGCCACAGGTGCGGATTTCCCATTCGATTTATTCAAACCAAGGGGCAATTATACACGTTCGGAGCAGACCAAAGCCTATTTCCGTGCAATGATGTGGCTGCAAGTTGCCTACTTCTGCCTCGATGGCGATGAAGACTTTGAGAAAACACTCTTTCAAGCGATCCTTTTAAGAGGCAGCAAAACCAGAGAAGGCAAATCTATCGAAGCCCTCTATGACGGCATGTATAGCCAAACGGTATTCCTTGTAGGTGAGTCGGACAACCTCTCCGTCATGGATGTTGTCGGTATCATGCGTAAGAAAAACATCTCAAAAATGGGTGAAGCATTAAGTGCAGAGGGCATTGCCACAATCCGTAAAGAGATGAAATCTCTTGCATTACAGAAGAACAAGATTTCGCCGAAGATAGAACTTACTTGCCATGATAAGATCAACTTCATGCCTCAACGCTATCTCCCCGACAACGAGATCCTGCAAGAATTGGTGGATATAACCCCTGACAGCAAGAGAGCATTCCCTAAAGGCCTTGATGTTTTCGCTGCTAACGGCTTGACGCAAGCAGAGGATATTCTGAAAAACTTCTATAAAGAAGAGGAGATGTGGAGCGGTTACTCCGGCGAGTTGGATAGCCTTAAAGAGAAATTCCGCACCTACAAACCCGCAGAACCACCGCTATACAACAGATGGTTGGAATCGCTGTTTACAATGGTACGTATGGACAAAAATGTTCCGGACTTCATGAAGACCAAGGAGTGGGGATACAAGAATCTCAACACAGCATTGGCTTCATGGGCAGAGCTGAAGCACGATGCCATTCTCTATGGAGAGCAACCGGTTGCTGCCGAATGCGGTGGAGGCGGTCTTCCGGACCCTTACGTCAAAGGATATGTAGAGCCCAACCTTCCTTTCTGGGAGAAGATGAATGAGATCCTGGATGTAACGAAAGCGTTGCTTGAGAAGCACAACTGTCTTACCAAAGATTTAGAGTCGAAAACAGATCAGCTTCAAGGACACATCCTGTTCCTCATAGATGTAACCAAGAAAGAGCTTGCAGGAGAAAACCTGACAGAAAACGAGCACCTGATGATAGGGGTTTTGGGAAGCTACATAGAGGACTACACCCTGTCCATATTGGATCCGGGAACGTTCTTTAGTTCCTGGACCTATGTAAAAGGTCCCGATCGCTCCGTTGCGGTTGTGGCAGACATCTATACTCGCAATGTACTGGAATGTAACAAACAAGGTGTATTGCACGTGGGTACAGGCTATGTCAATCCTATCTATGTCGTAGTGGAGATAGACGGATTCCTTTATCTCACACGCGGTGCCACCTTCAGCTACTATGAGTTTGTGCGTCCGCTCAACGAGCGACTCACTGATGAAGAGTGGCAAAAACTACTTGAAGAGGAGAAAGCTCCGGGCATACCGGATTGGATGAAGCCTCTCGTGGTGGGCAAAGCTCCTAAATCTGACGACAGAGAACAGTACAGCTCCGGATGCTGACAAGAGCCATCCTGAACATAGTATGCCTGCTGCTCTCCGCCTCTATGGCAATAGCAGCCCAAACATCCGGAGAGGAGACTCTCTCCATACTCTTTACGGGCGATGTCCTGCTGGATAGAGGCGTAAGGAAAGAGATAGAAAGAAGAGGGATCGATGAGCTTTTCTCATCGGTCTCTCCTCTGTTTTATAAGGCGGATGCCACGGTGATCAATCTGGAATGCCCCTTAACCACTCTTCGCACACCGATAAACAAGCGGTTCATCTTCCGAGGAGAGCCGGAGTGGGCAAAGGCTCTGGCAAAAGCAGGTATCACGCACGCCGCGATGGCGAATAACCATACCAACGATCAGGGAATCGGAGGCATTCGAGACACTTACAGGCATCTCAAAGCATCGGGCATAGCTCCGCTCGGCTACGGATACACGGATGCCGAACGCTCCACCCCTGTTGTCATCGGTAAAGGAGAGGTAAAAGTGGCACTCTTCAATACGGTACTCATCCCGTTGGAAGGCTGGTTCCCTCTGCCCCAAAAGGCGGGAATATGCCAGCATAGTGCTCCCAAGCTCTCCGAAACGATACGGAAGTACAAACGCAGAAACCCGAAAACCTATGTCGCAGTAGTGGTACATTGGGGGACAGAGTACCGGACACGTCCCTCCGTAAAGCAGGTAAGGGATGCTCAAACCCTTTTACAAGCAGGAGCGGATATCATTGTGGGGCACCATCCGCACGTGCTCCAACCGATCCGCAGAAGCGGAGAGAAGTATATCTGTTACAGCTTGGGCAACTTCGTTTTTGACCAGAAAGGCGAGCAGGAATCGACCTCACTTATTGTGAGATTCGACTTTTCTCCCAACGGCATAGCCTGCCACTCCTATGGCGTGAAGATTATAGACTGCAAACCTACCCTTACAAGCTCTACCCCCTCTTCTCTCTAAACTTTTTCTTTCTCTCTTTTCAGCTCATATTTTTCTCTTGCCGGAGTGATTGGCGGACATCATTGGAGAAATTTTTAGGTAGTTTTTATACAAAGACGCAAGCCGTCCGGGAAGGCGATTTTTCCCCTCCGCTTTCTCCTCTTTTCAGGTCATCACGAAGCATAAAGTCCGTATTCTATTCATAACCAACAGAATATAAAAGAGCCCGATTCCCGAACTTTTTTCCTCTTGGACAGATTCATGGGCATAATTTTGGTTAATAAACAGCCATAAACGTATTAAATGAAATCGGTAAACGTGTTCATTGAAAAATTAAACACGTTAAGCCGAAAGAATATGCTCGTTTAGCGTTTTGGATGAACAAGTATCAAAATTAGTGTTAATGGAGTCGCCCCAATTTAACACAATTCCCGGCTCTGAAAACAGAGGCAGAAATCAAAATAGAGAAAGCCGTAAAACGAGAATTTCGCGCGGGATGAAATATATAAAAATTGCCTGTTGCTACTCCTTTTTCTTAGCCCCTTCCACCTCCATATAGAAGAGGTACATTCCGTCTAAAAGAGTAAAAAGAATCGCCATCATCTGGAGAGTGATCTGATCGGTAAGGAACATCGTAACGACAGAAAAGAGAAACAACAGATAGAAAAGCGGTATCTTGAACAGACTCTTGATTTTACACTTCCACACAGGCCATAGCATCGAAACAGCGACAATGAGGGAAAGATAGAGCAAAATCGTGATCGCAAACTGCGGCATACGCATCATAATGACAAGAAAAAAAGCTGCCGCAAGAAGGGCAAATACCACGATATATCTGTAAAGAGCTTTCTTGTGAAAATCCATAGGAGAATATTGTTCCCGTTTCGGGGCTGAAGATGATGGGCAAAAGCAACCGAAAAAGGAGATAAAACAACACTTTTTCAGGACTCTAAGTTAGTGATTATTTTTTCATCAATAGACTAAAAATATTTATCTTTGAACGATAAAAAGCCAATCCGCAATGCAGTTAAAAGCAATAAAGGATCGGCACCGGTGAGAATGAGAGAAATGTCCGACAATACCGCTCCCAATCCGGAGCCACAAAAGAGAGCACACACAGCAGGAGCCTGGTACAGCAAAGAGCGCTTGCACGAAGTCCTTTTCGGGACAAATACTCCGGCAGGCAAACGATTCGATAAGATCCTCCTCGTGATGGTGGCTCTCAGCGTTTTTGTAGTCTTTATAGACTCCAGCGTCGGCGTGGAGAGCCCATGGAAGCAGGTGTGCAACGTCCTGGAGTGGATCTTTACGCTCCTCTTTACCATAGAATATCTCCTCCGGCTCTACTGCTCCAAGAAAGTGATGCAGTACGCTTTCTCTTTCTACGGGATAGTGGATCTGCTCTCAACCCTTCCCACCTACCTTGCCATCGCATTCTCAGGAACGCACTACATGTTGGTGCTCAGAGTACTCCGTTTACTGCGTCTGTTCCGAGTGTTTCGTATGGGTGGTGCCATACAGCAAAGCCATCTGCTCTACGGAGCTATACGAAAGAGTACACCGAAGATAGCGGTATTCATGCTCTTTATTGTCGTTTTGGTATCCATCTTAGGCTCTCTCATGTATCTTGTGGAGGGGGATGTGAACCCGATGTTCAACGACATTCCACGATCCGTTTACTGGGCAGTGATCACCATAACCACGGTGGGCTATGGAGATATTACGCCCGTGACATGGGCGGGTCAGCTTATATCCATGGTGGTGATGCTGTTGGGGTATTCTATCATTGCAGTACCGACAGGTATCGTCAGCTCTGAACTCACAAGAGCCGAACGGCACAGAAGAGATCTCGAAAAGAAGACAAAGAAACAGTCCGACGGCACTACTGCCTCCGCGGCATCCATCTACTGCTATGCGTGCGGACATCCGTCCGAAGACCCCGAAGCAGTCTATTGCAGCCGCTGCGGCACTCTCATACTGAGACCGAATGCGGACGACGAACAGGATGAATCATATAATACTTAACAACCAATATTTACAAATTCGCTTATGAAGACAAACAAATGGCTTATAGCCATGACGGCAGCGATGGTGGTATCCGTTACGATACCGGGCGTACCTGCCGTTCTTGCTCAAGAAAAGGGGCAGGAAACCAAGACAGAAAAGAAGGAGAAGAAAAGCAGCTGCATCTCCAGAATCTTTATGTCTAAGAGAGCAAAGCAGAAAAAAGCCGCAGAAGAGGCAGCTAAGAATGCCAAGCCGGATCCGGAAGCTGAGAAGTTTAAGGCAGCGGTAAAGGATGCGAAAGAGAGCCAAGGGCTTTTCACCACTTATTTGGACGATAAAGGCATGCTTCATCTTGCTTTGCCGGAAGAGATCTTTACAAATAACGACAACTTCTTGCTCTCCAACAGAATCTCTAAAACGAGCAACCCGAATGAACATGTGGCAGGACAGATGGTTACAGATCCTTTCCTTGTTCGCTTCACAAAGGATAAGCAGTCCGTCTATATGCACGAGGTGAACACTTATATCTCGGTTGCAGCCAACGACCCTATCATTCCCTCTTTCAAGAAAAACTATTTGGATCCGATCATCCGCGTATTCCCGATAAAGGGTACAAAGGATGGTAAGGTACTCATAGACGCTACTCAAATCTTCGTTGGAGGCGAACGCTATCTCTCTCCGGTGGGTACACGTACGAAGATGCCTACCGCTCCGCTTCCCGGCGGATCGAGAATAACATCCGTGAAAAACTTCCCAAAGAACATCGAGGTAAAGAGTCTGATGTCTTACAGAACAGACCAAGCCTACACTCTTGAAACACACCGCTCGCTTGTTCTACTGCCAAGAGAACCGATGCAGTCTCGTTTGCAAGATAACAGAGTGGGTTACTTCAGCTCTTATCGCACTCGTTTCACAACGGATAAAGATAAGATAGAAAACTTCCAAATCATTCACCGCTGGAGAGTAGAGCCTAAAGACTCTGCCGCCATGGAGGCTTACAAGCGCGGAGAAGTGGTAGAAGTGAAGAAGCCTATCATATTCTACGTGGACACCGTATTCCCTAAGAAGTGGAGACAATCCATTCTTGATGGTGTGGAAGACTGGAACACGGCTTTTGAAGCTGCCGGATTTAAGAATGCCGTAGTAGCTAAGCTCTACCCGAATGCACAGGAAGATCCTGAGTTTGACCCGGACGACTTGCGCTACTCATGTATCAAGTATGCTGCGACAGAAGTACCAAATGCCATGGGACCAAGCTATGTAGACCCTCGCAGTGGTGAGATTCTGAATGCCGATGTGATATGGTATCACAACGTTATAAGCCTTCTACACGACTGGAGATTCGTTCAGACAGCCGCTGCAGACAAGCGAGTTCGCACAGATAAGTTCCCGGACGAAGTGATGGCAGAGTCTATGAGATACGTTGCTGCTCACGAAATAGGACACACATTGGGTCTTATGCACAACATGGGTGCATCTTACTCTTTTCCTATCGACTCTCTGAGAAGTCCGTCATTCACTCAAAAGTATGGTACTACTCCAAGTATCATGGACTATGCACGTAACAACTTCGTGGCACAACCGGGCGACTTAGAAAGAGGTGTGCGCCTTACTCCTCCGAATCTCGGTGTTTATGACATCCATGCAATCAATTACGGCTACCGTCTGATCCCCGGCACTAAAAATCCTGAAGATGAAAAGGCAACACTTCGCAAGTGGATAGAAGCCAAAGATCATGATCCGATGTATCGCTTCGGTGCACAACAGATCATCTCATTAGACCCGACAGACCAAATGGAAGACCTGTCCAACGATCACATCAAAGCCGGAGATCTTGCTATCAAGAACCTTAAGTTCATCATGGCAAACTACGAAAAGTGGTTGCAAAAAGATAAAGAGCGTACAGACGATCTACTGGATGTGCAAAATGCTATCGCCATGCAGTATTTCAGACATGTAGGTCATGTTATTCCTCATCTCGGTGGCATCATTTATACTGAAAACAGACAAGGCGACAGCCAAAATGCCGTAACGTATGAGCCGAAAGCGAAACAGAAACAAGCAATGAACTGGTTGGACAATCAGCTGCGCACTTACCGCTCATGGCTATTCCCTGAGGCACAATATCTGAAATACGGAACACGTCTTGCGCTGTACGATGTGATGCCCCGCGCTGTTATTGGTCAGATCTTTGCCGACTACCGTCTTGCTTTTGTGGCACACGGATACAAGGCAGATCCTAAGAACAACTACTCTTTGGATGCTTACGTAAACGATGCTGTCCGTATGTTGTTCCGCAAGAGCTACGAAGGTAAAAAGCTTCAAGACATAGACCGAGACATCGAAGACGCTGCTCTTAATTCTCTTCTCACCTCATCAGGACAGGTTACGGTTGTAGTAACTGCACAGAAAAGATTTGAAGAGTTGATGGAAGACGCCAAGCCTCAATGGCAATGCAGCCATGGCTGTACACACAACCACAAGCATAGCGATAACAATGCCGAGCAAGCAGGTAAGGGAGAGACTTCATTCTTCCGTATTCCGGTATTTGCAACTATCCCTGCAAATGTGAAGCAAGCTCTCATGTACGAAAAGGTGCGTGAAATACAAACGCTTTACAAGTCCAGACTTGCCACAGCCGCAGATAAGGACAGCAAGCGCCACTATGCTTACTGGGTGAATCGTCTGCACAATATCTTGGACAAGAAGTAAAACAAACATGCTATCTGTACAAAATTTAGCTGTTTACTTCGGAGCGGACACGCTCTTTTCGGGCGTCTCGTTTGTGATTAACGCAGGCGAGAAAGTAGCTCTTACCGGATTCAACGGAGCCGGGAAGACTACACTCATGAACATCATAGCCGGAAAGCGTTCTCCCTCTGAGGGTATAGTATCTCTTCCTTCGGGGAGTGTGTTGGGATATTTGTCCCAACACCTCCTTCCCGGAGAGGGGAAAACTGTTTGGGAAGAGACGGAAACCGTTTTCGGTGATATTCTTCGGAAGAAAGCGTATCTGGAATCACTGTCCGGACAGTTGATGAAAAGAGAGGATTTTTCTTCCGACTCATACATGGAGTTAGCCCAGAAAGTGTCTGATCTGACCGATGAAATTGCTATCCTCGACAGCGAAAACTACAAGGCACAGATAGAAAAAACGCTTTTCGGACTCGGATTTATCCGAGAAGATTTACACCGTCCCACCTCCGAGTTTAGCGGAGGATGGAGGATGCGGATAGAGTTGGCAAAGATTCTGTTGCGGAAACCCAATCTTCTTTTACTCGACGAGCCTACCAATCATCTGGATGTAGAGTCTATCGTTTGGCTGGAAAACTTTCTGAAACAATCCTCTTCCGCCTTGCTTTTAGTATCGCACGACAAAGCCTTTGTAGACAATATAACCACTCGAACATTAGAGCTTTCCAATAAAAAGATATACGATTACAAAGTACCTTACTCCCAATATCTCACTTTGCGAGAAGAACGCTACGAACAAGAGATGCGGGCTTACGAAAATCAGCAAAAGAGCATCCGTAAGACCGAAGAGTTCATAGAGAGATTCAGGAGCAAGGCTACGAAAGCCGTTCAAGTGCAAAGTCGCGTGAAGCAATTGGAGAAGATCGACCGGATAGAGGTCGATCGCATCGAACGCAGAAGCATACACTTCCGTTTTCCGATGCGCACTGTTTCCGGTACATATCCTCTGAAAGTGGAAGATTTAAGGGTCTCTTTCGGAGAGTTGGATGTACTAAAAGGAGCAAACTTAGAGATCAAACGCGGAGAGAAGATTGCCGTAGTCGGGAAGAATGGAGCAGGTAAGACAACGCTTCTTCGGGCAATACTCGGAGAGTTGCCCCATACGGGAGAGATCACATTGGGGCACAATGTCGAAATCTCCTACTTCTCCCAAAATGCCGCATCGCTCTTAGACCCCAAGCTTACCATCTACGACACCATAGACCGAATAGCCGTAGGGGACATTCGCCTCAGGATAAACGACATTCTTGGTGCTTTCATGTTTGGAGGAGAGACCTCCGAAAAGAGAGTGGAAGTACTTTCGGGAGGAGAAAAGAGCCGCTTGGCAATGATAAAGCTACTGCTCGAACCGGGCAATCTGCTTATTCTCGACGAGCCGACCAACCACTTGGATATCCACAACAAAGAGGTTCTGAAAGAAGCCATTCTGAACTATGAGGGCACGGTACTCATAGTCTCCCACGACCGTGATTTCCTTTCCGGTCTGGTAACAAAGGTCATAGAGGTCAAAGACGGCATTGCCATCACTCATCTCGGAGGCATAGACTACTATCTTCAGCTACTGCAAGAGCGCATGGAGACTCCGGTTGTCAAAAAGAGTGTACCTGCTGAAACCGGCGAGATTTCGACCAAAGGGAAAGAAGATTATCAGCGCCGGAAAGAGACACTGAAGAGAGTACGAAAGTTGGAAAAAGAGCTGGAACAGCTGGAGGAGCGTATCCAAAAGGAAGAAGAAGAGCTAAAATCCATGGAGGAGAAGTTCGCTCGCAACGAGACCTCACCGGCTCTTCTCGAGCAGTATTCCAAGCTGAGCGAAACGCATAAACGCACATTAGAACAATGGGAAGCCTTGAGCATGGAAATAGAAGAGTGCAGTTAGAAGACCTTTCTGCCGAAGAGATTTTTAAGCTGGTCAGGGCTTATGTAGAGCTTTTCCCGCGTGAAGAGCGGCGCACATTCCGTAGCTTGGCAGATCGGCAGCGTTATATCTCTGTTTATAAAGAGGGCGGAGAGATCATGGCAGTAGTGATGTCCTATCCTCTTTCCGGCTCTTTTTATATAGAATATCTCATGGTGATGCCCGACTATCAGGGGAAAGGATTGGGGACAAAGATACTCAACGACCTGATGAAAGAGTATGAGGACAAAGATATTGTACTGGAATGCGAACATCCGGAAGCGGGTCAGAACGCTGTCAGACGCATCAAGCTGTACCGCTCACTCGGCTTCGAGCCGGAAGATATTCCTTACTTTCAGCCACCATACCGCCCGGAAGAGTCGCCCACTCCGCTTCTGCTCATGAGAAAAAAGCGGACAGACTCCCCGATAGAGAGTGTTGTATCCGAGCTTTATGCCGTAGTCTATAATGTTTCAGACTTCACTTCTTATGGGAAAGACTTACAATAAAATCATTCTGATAGGTTACGTCGGATCGGATCCGGAGATCAAGTACTACGACTTCACCTCTCTGCGTGCCCACTTTTCGCTTGCAACCAACGAGAGAGGCTACATCAATAAGGAGAACGAAAAGGTAGATCCTCAGACCGATTGGCACTCCATCTCCGCCTTTGGGGCAAATGCCAAGTTCGTGGAGAGCTATGTCAAGACCGGACAGCTGCTGTTGGTAGAAGGGAAGTTGCGCTACAAAAGCACTCCGAACCATAAAGGAGAGATCTCCAAAACACCCATGATCGTTGCCTCTTCCATCGAAATTCTCGGAGACAAATCCGCTTCGTCCCAACCGGAAAAGGACAAAGAGCCGGAAGAAACACAGGAACCGATCCCTTGGGACAAGATGATAGAGACACTGGAAAGCGATGTAAACGATCTTCCATTCTGATTGTTTGAACCGCACTCATCGCCTAAATATCCCCACAAAATAAGAAACAGGGCTGAACTTCCATATTAGTTCAGCCCTGTTTCTTTGCATAAGTTATTAAAAATCACTCTGCGCTCACTCTCTTGTCATCAAACGTTGCTCCGCCATGCGCTCGTACTTCGTATCGGGACGACCATAGTTGGCATACGGATAGATGGATATTCCTCCGCGTGGAGTGAATATGCCCGTAACTTCAATGTACTTGGGATTCATCAGAGCAATAAGATCCTTCATGATGATATTCACACAATCTTCATGAAAAGCGCCATGATTGCGGAAGCTGAACATATACAGCTTCAAACTCTTACTCTCTACCATCTTCATGTCAGGTATGTAACTGATGCGGATCTCTGCATAGTCCGGCTGACCGGTAATAGGACAAAGACTTGTAAACTCCGGGCAGTTGAAGCGCACCCAATAGTCATTATCCGGATGCTTATTATCAAAAGCCTCAAGCACCTCCGGTGCATAGTCTTGCTTGTACTCCGTTGTGCGTCCCAGTAGAGAGAGTTGATCCTTTAGTTCTGTCATACGTTTTTTTATCTCTTTCTGTTGTTAAACTATCGGGGATTCCTGCTCGAGAGATACTTCTCCAGTCATTTGCGTCTGAGCGTACACGCCGGACAGGCACCGCAACCATCGCCCGGAATACCATTATAGCACGTCAAGGTCTTATGGCGTATAAGTTCCAAGACATTCAGTTCGTCCGCCAAAGCCCATGTTTCCGCTTTATCCAGCCACATCAGAGGAGCATGGAGGACAAACTCATCGTCCATGGCAAGATTGAGCGTAACGTTCAGGGATTTGATAAAGCTGTCTCTGCAGTCGGGATAGCCGCTGAAGTCGGTCTGAGAGACCCCGGTAACGATATGTCGGATACCCTGTTCTCGTGCATAAACGGCAGCAATGGAGAGGAAAAAGAGATTTCTTCCCGGAACAAAAGTGTTCGGCACACTGTTCTCCGGCTTCTCTTCATCCATCTTCATAGAGCTGTCCGTCAGAGAGTTTCTACCCAAAGAGCCTATAAAAGAGACATCTTTCACCTCAAGAGGGATGCCGGCTTCTGCGGCAATGGAGCGAGCCAACTCTATCTCCTTGACATGTTTCTGCCCGTAAATGAAGCTTATGGCTCGCACGTGAGCGAATGCTCTCTTTGCCCAGAAAAGGCACGTGGTAGAGTCTTGACCGCCACTGAAGACGACAAGAGCCGTATCCCGATACATTGTTACAGGTCTTTTATCTTCAAGACATTGTAAGAGATGTCGGTGTCATAGACATCGATCCCCTCGATTCTCTTGATCGCCTTGACGACACGAATGGTGATAGGCAGAATGATCACCTCATAGAGCGACTTGAGGAAGATCTGCAAAACCATGATTCCGATAATCTCACTCCATCCGATGATACCGCCAAAGGCTATCGGGAAGAAGATCAGAGAGTCGGCTGTCTCACCCACGAGTGTGGAAGCAACGGCACGAGCGGAGAAGTTTTTCCCCTTGGTTGCCACCTTCATCTTACTCATCACATACGCATTAAGGAATGAGCCGACCAGGAAAGCAGTCATACTCGCCACCAAAATACGTGGTGCCATACCGAAAACAAAGTTGAAGTGCTCCTCTCCCTCCCAGAACGAAGCCGCAGGCAAAGCCACAGCGATAAGACCAAGAATACAGACAAAAGCATTCATGGCAAAGCCGCTCCAGATGATGAGACGGGCTTTCTTGAAGCCCCACACCTCTGCGATACAGTCGTTGATAATATAAGATACGGGAAAGACCAGTAGTCCGGCAGTAACATCAAGCCCTGCAATGTGGATAATCTTAGTCTCAAGAAGATTAGCTGCAATAAGGCAAACATTGAACAATATGCCGAGCAGCATGAAAGGTACAGATACTTTTTCTTTCATTTTTCCTGTTTTTTACGTGGTGTTCTAGAATACACGGCCGCGGTTTGCGACAATAGTTTCGTAAAATTTGGGTGCAAAGGTAAATAAAAAATCTTTGAAACAAAAAATGCAATCCCCAAATCTTCTCTACTCTTAACCTTTAGTAATGAGACCATTACTCCCTCTCTTAAAAGCCTCTCCCCCCTTTCTCTCTTCTCTGATAGCGTTGTAGAGCTTCTCTAAACAGATTAAAAAATCCTGCTGAAAGCATATATTTTTCTCTCTTAACGGGATTAGTAATTCCAATCAAGTCTCGACTTCCGGAAATCAAACCTTGAATGCCTGAAGTCAAGTCTTGATTTTTGCAAATCAAGCCTCGATTTCATCGCGTGGTCAGCTTCGGAGGATTTTATAAATCCTTTAAGAATACTTTATGAAGCCGTTCGGAAGATTTAAGAGATGGCTTGGTATTGTGAAATATTCTCCTGCATTCATACAGCTCTCTGTGCTTCATCTTTTTAGTCGCTGCTTAATATCTTCTTTGAGGATCCGCTCACAGGCAAAGCAACAATTATTGATAAACCTTTTTCTCCTCTTCGTGGTATAGCCCTTATTGAGTACCTTTGCATTGCCAATCCTGAACAGGGATAAGCAAAGCGATGAAACAGACCGGCTGGATACAGACATTCAAAAACTATCAGCTCCTTTGGGCAATGCTCATAGGCGTGATACTCTATCCCGTTTTAAGCAATATGGGGTATCTGATGCCGTGGCTGCTATTTATCCTGCTTACTCTCAACTATACGAAGATCTCTCCCAAAAGCCTTGCGCCATCATGGGTGCATCTGCTCCTGCTGGTGCTTACGCTCATCTGCGGTACGGCAGCCTATCTTGCTCTGAACAAGGTAGACCATTTGCTGGCAATGGGGGCGCTTCTGATTTTTCTTACGCCTACGGCAACAGCTGCGGGTGTTATCACCAACTTTTTGGGAGGGAATATCTCTTTCGTTACCTGCTATCTCTTTTTGGGCAATATCCTTTGTGCGCTGGCTGTTCCGGTAATGGTCTTTGTGGGGGGATTCGATCGGGAGGCGAATGCAGTGGAGACCTTTTTCAGCGTGATCTCACAAGTGGCGTTGATGGTAATGGGTCCGCTCGCCATCGTATGGGTGTTGAGATACTTTTTTCCACGACTGCATTCCAAGGTAGAGCATGCAAGCAAATATTCCATACTGGTATGGTCTTTTTCGCTGGCTATAATTGCGGCTACCACCATCCGCTTCTTCTTCGAGCATCAAGAGATGAGCGGCTTCTTTATATCCTCTTCTCTTGCCGTGGCGTTGGTGATCTGCCTGTTCTGCTTTGCTGTCGGAAGATGGATAGGAAAGAGATATGTGGGAAATGCCGTCACGGTGGGGCAGAGCTTTGCACAGAAAAACACGGTATTGGCTATATGGATAGCAACCACGTACATACATCCGTTGGCATCGCTGATCCCGGCAGCATACGTCTTTTGGCAAAATATAGTGAACGCCATACAGCTGGCACAACACCGAAAAAGAGAACAGAATAAGATATGAAACTGAGTAAGAAATGGTTCTTCGCACTGGCAGAAGGAGAGAATGGCAGGACGGTTTTTGTGAACGGCCGTATAGGCATTGCAGAACATAGAGGAAGCGGGAAGTACCCTGTCAGAGTGGATATATTTTGGAAGTACGATGAAGATGCGGAAGGACTCCCCTCGGCAGAAGAGTCGAAGTCGATAGAAGCATGGGGAGATGCCGTTCGTCGTGCCATGGAGAAGAACAAACTTGCCATCTGCGTACTGAAAGCAACGGGAGACGGAGAGGCAAGCTGGTCGTATTACACAAGGAACATAGAGGCTTTTCAAAAGACTCTCAACGAAAGCACAACCGATTTCCCTACTTTTCCGATACGCTGTCATGCGGAACGAGATCCGGAATGGGAAGCCTACGATGAAGTGCTGACCTTGGAGAGCGAAGCCATAGATAAGAGAGAAGATGAGTAGAAAAAGACAAAAGGAAAGAAAGATACTGGAAGCCGTCCGTATAGAAGAGATGGCTGCCGAAGGGAAATCTTTGGCAAGACTGGAGAATGGAAAGGTGTTGTTTGTACCTTTCACGGCTCCGGGTGATCTGGTCGATGTACAGCTCGGAAGGAGCAGAAGCTCTTTTGCTGAAGGGCGTGTGGTGAAAATGTTAGAGCCGTCTCCGCATCGTGTCGAACCTCGTTGCCGTCATTTCGGAACATGTGGAGGATGCAAGTGGCAACACGTTCCTTATACCATGCAACTGGCGATGAAAGAGCGTCAGGTATATGATCAACTCGAACGGATAGGCAAGATAGAGCTTAAGGACAGACGCTCTATTCTCGGCTCCAAAGAGATATTCGAGTATCGGAACAAGATGGAATACACTTTCTCCAATAAGCGTTGGGTTACAGCGGAAGAAATGCAGGAGATCGGCGATGGAGATGTTGGTTGCCGGGCGGGATTAGGGTTTCACATTCCCGGTATGTTCGATAAGGTGCTCAACATAGAGGAGTGCCACCTGCAGATAGACCTGTCCAACCGGATCCGTCTATTCGTCAGAGATTTTTGTCTGGCTCGTCCGGGTCAGTACCCGTTCTTCGATCTTAAAGAGCAGGTCGGATATATGCGCAATCTGGTTATCCGCACCTCTTCGACGGGAGAAGTGATGGTGCTGGTCATCTTTCACGAAGAAGACGAAGAGAAGAGCAGGACACTTCTCGATGCCATACTGGAACGGTTTGGAAACGAAATCACTACACTGCTCTACATAGTCAATCCGAAAAGAAACGACACCTACAATGACCTTGACGTGGTAACCTACTACGGTCCCGGATTTATCATGGAAGCCATGGAGGAGTTGCGCTTTAAGGTTGGACCGAAATCGTTTTATCAGACCAACTCCAAGCAGGCTTACGAGCTCTACTCACAAGTAAGAGAGATGGCAGGCATACAGCCTCACGAAGTGGTTTATGACCTGTACACCGGTACCGGGACTATCGCTTGCTTCCTCTCCAAATCCGCTTCAAAAATAGTGGGGATAGAGTATGTCGAAGACGCTGTAATAGATGCAAGGCACAATGCGGAAGATAATCAGCTTGACAACTTGACCTTCTTCGCCGGAGACATGAAAGATGTTCTCAATGATGAGTTTATACGGACACATGGCAAGCCGGATGTGATCATTACGGATCCTCCACGTGCCGGGATGCATCAGGATGTCGTCGAAACCATTCTTCGTGCAGCTCCGGAACGCATCGTGTACGTAAGCTGCAATCCTGCCACACAGGCAAGAGATCTTGCAATAATGGACTCTCATTACAGCGTGGAGCGTGTACAGCCGGTAGATATGTTCCCTCACACCCATCACGTGGAGAATATCGTTTTATTGCACAGACGATAATCGAATTGAAATTATCCCCTCTTATTTGTATTTTTGTATCAGTATTAAATATAACACGCATACCTTATATTGCTTATGGAAATGAAAACCTCATCTGCAATGGCAGCAGATAACATTCGTGTCTTAGCTCTTTCCATGGTAGAGAAAGCTAAATCGGGACACCCCGGTGGGGCTATGGGCGGAGCAGACTTTGCTCATATTCTCTTCTCTGAGTTTATGGTTTATAACCCTAATGAGCCTCAATGGATCGCTCGTGACCGCTTCTTCCTCGACCCGGGACACATGTCTCCGATGCTCTATGCCACTCTTGCCCTTACCGGAAAGTATAGCATGGAAGAGCTACAACAGTTTCGCCAATGGGGAAGTGTTACTCCCGGACACCCGGAACTCGATGTGGCTCGCGGAGTAGAGAATACTTCCGGCCCTCTTGGGCAGGGTCATGCTTATGCAGTAGGGGCAGCCATCGCAGCCAAATATATGAAGGCTCATTTCGGAGAGGTTATGCGTCAGAGGATCTATGCTTTCATCTCCGATGGAGGCGTGCAAGAGGAGATCTCTCAAGGTGCCGGTCGCATGGCAGGACACTTCGGTTTGGACAACCTCATCATGTTCTATGATGCAAATAATGTACAGCTCTCCACAACGGTAGAGGAGGTTACATCTGAAGATGTTGCAGCCAAATACAAAGCATGGGGATGGCACGTGATAGACATTAACGGCAATGACCATAACCAGATCCGTGCTGCTCTCCGTGAAGCTAATGCGACAACGGGAAAGCCTACGCTTATCATCGGTCGCACCATCATGGGCAAAGGAGCAGTGGGACCGGAAGGAGTCTCTTTTGAAAACAAGGTATCCACCCACGGACAGCCTCTAAGTGCTGCAGGTGCAGATGTCCCGGCAACAATCACAAGCTTAGGCGGAGACCCGGAAAATCCGTTCAGAATATTCCCCGAAGTGGAAGCTCTCTATGCTAAGCGCAAAGAGGAGCTCATCGCTCTCTCCGAAGATTGGAAAAAATCTTTTGCAACGTGGGAACAAGCAGAGCCGGAGCTTGCAAAGAAGCTGTCTCAATGGTGTTCCGGCAAGGCTCCCGAAGTGAACTGGGAAGAGATAGAACAAAAACCGGATCAAGCAACAAGAGCTGCATCTGCTACCGTATTGAGCTATCTTGCTCAGCATGTGGAAAACATGATGGTAACAAGTGCAGACCTTTCCAACTCTGACAAGACAGACGGATTCTTAAAGAAAAGCACGACATTCTCTCGTGACAATTATAAAGGAGCATTCATCCAAAGTGGTGTGGCAGAACTCACCATGGCGTGTATCTGTAACGGTATTGCACTGCACGGAGGTCTTATTGCCGCATGCGGTACATTCTTTGTCTTCTCGGACTATATGAAACCGGCTGTACGTCTGGCTGCTCTGATGGAGCTTCCTGTCAAGTACGTATGGACACACGATGCGTTCCGTGTGGGAGAAGATGGACCGACTCACGAACCGGTAGAGCAAGAAGCTCAGATACGTTTGTTGGAAAAGTTGAAGAATCATTCGGGTCAGAATGCCCTGCTTGCTCTTCGTCCTGCAGATGTACACGAGACAACGGTGGCATGGGAGCTGGCAATGAACAACACCAAAACACCGACGGCTTTAATCCTTTCCCGTCAAAATATAAAGAATCTGCCTGATAGCGACTACGCTAAAGCCCGTAGAACAGCATTGGGAGCTTATACGCTTATAGGGCATCAAAGTCCGGACATCATCCTGCTTGCTTCCGGCTCGGAAGTATCTACTCTTGTGGAAGGAGCAGAGCTTCTTGAAGCAGAAGGGATACATGCCAATGTGGTATCCGTTCCATCGGAAGGGGTGTTCATGAATCAGAGCGACTCTTACAGACAGGAAGTTCTTCCTCCGAATGTACCTCGCTTCGGTCTTACCGCAGGTCTGCCCGTTACATTGGAGGGTCTGGTCGGAGCCCACGGAACGGTATGGGGACTGAACTCTTTCGGTTTCTCTGCGCCATATAAGGTGTTGGACGAAAAGCTTGGCTTTACAGCGCAAAATGTTTATACACAAGTAAAGAACCTGCTTGGTAAATAAAGAGATCGCATGGCTACTTCAATGATAGGCATGGCTTGTGATCATGCCGGATATACTTTGAAAGAAGAATTGAAGAAGATACTCCAAACTATGGGATACACAGTTAAAGATTTTGGTGCTTATAGTGATGAGAGTGTCGACTATCCCGACTTTGCTCACTCTCTTGCAAAGGAGATAGAGCAGGGGAATCTGAGCAAAGGCATTGCCATCTGCGGTTCGGGCAATGGTATCTCCATGACAGCCAACAAGCATTCCAATGTGCGTGCTGCTCTTTGCTGGATACCTGAAATCGCTCGCTTGGCAAGAGAGCACAATGATGCCAACATCCTCTCTCTTCCTGCCCGGTTCATTACGATAGAAGAGGCGAAAAAGATCTTGGACATCTTCCTTAAAACTCCCTTTGAAGGCGGAAGACACGAAAGACGAGTTCGGAAGATAGAGCTATCATAAATCTTTAATATCAAAAAATAAGCCCACTGTATCAGCAGAAACAGTGGGCTTGCTTTTTTATTTCGTTTTGGAACTCTTTTTTCTTCTTTTCTCCCTTCGGTGAAAGACACAAAACGTCCTCTCCATTGAGATAAAAAGAATAGGAAGGACATAGCTGGGAATATAGGATGGCACGTTGGAACGTGAGGCTAAGACTATTGTGATAACCAGGAAGAGAGCAAAAAAGTTCATGACCGATACCTTCTTGCCCATGATACGCACATACCTCTCCTTATCTATGCCAAAAACAAAGAGAGACAGAAGCATCAACCCCAAACCAACGACACAGAAAATAGCAGATGTTACCCACAAAGAGCTGTAATAAGGTAATACTATAAGCAAGGCAACAAGCACCGCATAAGAGAATATTCCCCACAGATACCTCCTGCTATTCTTGTCAAAAAGAAAGAAACCAAAATACAAAACCGGTAGCAGAACCGGGAAGATGTATTGTTGTATTTGTTCTATGCCCATCTCTTCTCTCCGTTTTAGTAAGATTTTTAATAGCTTCCTTACAGGGCAAATATAAGCAAAAGAGACAACTTATATCTGAGTTTATATTACTAACTTCGTGTTTTACAACGAACATAAATAAGAAAACTCTGTATGTATATCTCTTTAGCGGAACTCAAGCTAAGACTAAACAAAATATTTACAGCTTCTCAGGAGCTAACGAACAATGGGATAGACTCTATACTTATCCGGGCAAATGCCAACATGATCTATCTCACAGGAACAGTGGTATCGGGCTATGCTTATCTGCATAAAGAGTTGGAACTGCCTGTCTTCTTCATAGAGCGTCCATCTCAAGCCTTCGATGAACTGCCGGAAAATTGCAGATACAGCGTCAGAAAACCGGAATTGATTCCCGACATCCTGAAAGAAAAAGGCTTTGCTATCACTGAACGGACAGCTTTGGAGCAGGAGGAGTTATCCTTTTCCGAGTATTGCAGACTCTCCAAGCTCTCTGTAACCGGTAAGGTTTCTCCTATAAGTGCAAACGGAATCATGCTCCGTGCAAGAATGGTCAAGACTCCATTTGAGATAGAAGTCATGAGAGAAAGTGCTCTTGTACATTGTAAGATATACGAAGATGTTCCTCGCCTGTACAGGGAAGGGATGACGGAGTTGGAGTTGCAAATAGAGTTAGAAAGAGCTATGCGACTCCGTGGAAGCATCGGAACGTTCCGTTGTTACGGTCCAAGAATGGAAATCTTTATGGGGAACGTTATCAGTGGAGACAATGCTCAGTCTCCGGCTCCATACGATTTTGCAATGGGAGGAGTGGGAACACCTGCTATGCCAATGGGAGCAACGAATAGAATAATACGACCGAACACCTCCGTAATGGTGGATCTTGCAGGGAACTATTCTGTTTATAATACAGACATCACAAGAAGTTACTCCGTTGGAACACTTCCCGATAGAGCTTATCATGCTCATGAAGTAGCTCGTAATATATGTCGTTTCTTTGAACATCATGCAAAACATGGCTCTTCGGTGGCTGACATTTATCTGCACGCACAGGAAAAGGTAGCGGAGGAGCAACTTGAGTCAGTATTCATGGGTACAGAGTTTCAAGCGAAATTCGTAGGACATGGCATGGGTATTCAGATTAACGAACAGCCTGTACTCACCGGTAAAAGCAAGGATACCTTCCAAAGTGGAATGACCATAGCGGTAGAGCCAAAGTTTGTCCTCCCCGGCATTGGCCCGGTAGGTATGGAAAACACCTACCTTATTACCGATGATGGAGTAGATCTGCTTACTCCCGTAGAAGAAAGCATAGTCTCTTTAGATAAGTAACAGAGGTCTTTTCAAACAGCAAACCGGATGATAAGTTTTATAATTCCCCTCTACAACAGACCGGATGAGATAGAAGAACTACTTGCTTCTCTCTCCCGGCAGTCCATACCCCATCAAAACATTTGGGAGGTTGTGGTTGTGGAAGATGGCTCATCATCTCCGGCAAAAGATATAATAGAACGCTGGCAGAAAAGTTTAGATATCACCTATCTTGTACAGAAGAATACAGGGCCGGCAGGAGCCAGAAATCATGGTGCATCGGTTGCAAAAGGAGAGATATTTGTATTCTTGGATTCAGACACAATACTTCCTCCCCAATACGTAGAAAATCTCCTGAAAGAGATAAAGCAAGAAAGCGCCGATCTTTTTGGCGGACAGGATAGAGCCATGAAGGAGTTTACACCTCTGCAGAAAGCAATAGACTTCAGCATGACATCTTTTCTCACAACAGGAGGAATACGTGGCAGCAAGAGTGTAAAGCTGGATAAGTTTTATCCTCGTACCTTCAACATGGGAGTCTCACGAGAAGCATTTGAAAAAGTAAACGGCTTTGGAAATTTGCGTTTTGGGGAAGATATAGACTTCAGCATACGAGTCCTTCGTGCAGGCTATCATTCTGCTTTTTATCCTTCAATATGGCTTTATCATAAACGCAGAAGCACATACCGACAGTTCTACAAGCAAGTTTACAACAGCGGTATCGCACGCATCAATCTCTCCATGCTTCATCCCGGCACACTGAAAGCAGTACACCTGTTTCCGACCCTATTTGTATTAGGACATTTGGCGTTACTTCTTTTGGCTGTAACCATATCGTCTTGGTGGTTGCTTCCAATCTTTGCTTACATGGCAGCCTTAATGATCGCCGCATGGTACAGAACAGGCTCTCTAAGTATCGGACTTAAAGCAATATGCACCAGCTATATCCAGCTTTACGGATATGGCACAGGTTTTCTTCATGCACTTTGGCAACGACTGATAAAGAGAAAAGAAAATTTCACGAGGTACGAAAAGAATTTTTACGAATAAAATTTATATCTTCCCTTTTCACTTCAGACTTAAAACAGACAATATCAATATGAATATAAAAGAGTTCCTTAAACGTCCCTGGCTAATATCGGCAGCACTTATTCTTCTCATGGCCGGTATAGCGTTCCTATACTTTTTCCCTGCCAATGTAGAGGGAAGAATACTTTTCCAAATGGATGGATTAGGAGCTTCCGGTATGGCTCAAGATGTAAGAGAATATCGGCAAGAGACAGGAGAGAACTCTCTCTGGACAGAGAGTGCCTTCGGTGGTATGCCCATGTATCAGATATCTCCGACATATCCATCCGCATCAAACCTGAAGACGATAGGTGATCTCTACAAGCTGAAGAAGCCTTTTGATCTGATGCCGGGAGATAGTTATCTGCTCTTTGCTATGCTTCTTGGGTTTTACATCTTCATGCGTGCATGGGGAGTGAAAAGGCTTTCCTCTTTTGCAGGAGCAGTAATGTGGACATTCTCATCCTACTTCATCATCCTTATAGATGCCGGACATATATGGAAGCTACTTGCTCTCATGTATATTCCACCCACAATAGCCGGATTGGTGCTACTCTATAAGCGTAAGAAATGGCTGCTTGGAACATTCGTAACAGCCCTCTTCTCCGCCTTACAGATCTACTCCAATCACATACAGATGAGCTATTACTTTGGTTTTCTAATGCTGGCTCTGGTGATAGGATGGGCGGTAGAAGCTTATAGGTCTAAAGCGTGGAAGCCTTTCCTCTTGGCTACTCTGCTTGCTTTTGTTGGAGGACTTATAGGAGTGGCGACAAATGCAACCAATCTTTACCATACCTATAAATACAGCAAGGAGACTATGCGAGGTGGTAGCGAACTAACACCTAAAGCAGATGACGAACAAGTGCACACGACCACAGCCGGAGGTCTTGACAAAGCTTATATCACGCAGTGGAGCTATGGTATAGATGAGATGCTTACTTTCCTCATACCGGATGCCAAAGGAGGCTATTCTACTCAGATCGGAACATCGAACAGGGATATGCTATCGGAGGTACAAGAGCCATACAGACCTTTTGTTGCTCAACAAAACAGATATTGGGGTGATCAACCCTTCACGGCAGGCCCCGTATATGTCGGTGCTGTCGTACTCTTTCTTTTCTTTCTTGGGCTTTTGATTGTCAAAGGACCTGTCAAATGGGCTGTGGCAGGAGCAACTCTTCTCACCGTGATGCTCTCTTGGGGACATAATATGATGTGGCTGACGGATATTTTCATCGACTATTTCCCGATGTATAACAAGTTCCGGACACCATCATCCATACTTGTCGTTTCCGAGTTTACCATACCATTTCTTGCCATTTTAGGACTTACGAAATGGATGCAGACCCCAAAAGCACTCAAGACATACAAGAACGAGTATATTATCGCAGCGGCATTGACAGGCGGAGTAGCTCTTATCTTTGCTCTCTTTCCCGGACTATATGGCGGATTTTTAAGCGATGAGGAGCAAAGAATATTAGCTCCCTATATGGCGCAAAGCCAAGAGTTTCAGATCGCGGTTGGAGAACTCAGAAATATCCGAGAGGCTCTGTTCACCGCAGATGCTTGGAGAGCTGTAATATTCTCCCTTTTAGCTATGAGTGTTTTGGTGGCATCGGCTTATGGCAAGCTGAATAAAACACTGACCGTTGCTGCCGTTACCATATTGGCGATTGTCGATCTTTGGAGCGTGGATAAGCGTTACCTGAACGACGAGAAGTATCATGATGCCAACAGACTAATGGAGCAAACCTATGCTAAAACCGAAGCAGACAAGTATATCCTGCAAGACACGACCGATTATAGGGTAATGAACTTGGCTGTAAACACCTTCAACGATGCCACAACAAGCTACCATCACAACTCTGTCGGAGGCTATCATGCAGCGAAGTTGCAGCGGTATCAGGATCTTATAGAGAGTTACCTCTCCAAGATGGATAGAAATATTCTGCGAGCTCTCAATACCAAATACTACATTCTACCCGATTCTCTTCGAGGACTAAGCGTGGTAGAAGATTCTCTTGCTTATGGTAATGGCTGGTTTATTTCCTCTATAAAAGAGGTAAAAGGAGCCGATGAAGAGTTTAAGGCTATCGGAGAAAATAATCTGAGAGAGGTTGCCGTCATAGAGCAGACTTACCTGCAAGACTTAAAAGGGAAGAAGAGCTTTGAGACAGATAGCACGGCCACCATATCTTTAGTAAGCAAGCTCCCGAACAGAAAGGTGTATCGTACTAGCAACAAAGCAGATGGCTTAGCTGTTTTTTCCGAAATATTTTATAAAGATGGCTGGAATGTTACCATAGACGGAGAGACTGCGAAGCTGTTACGAACCAACTATATTTTGAGAGCATTACCCATACCGGCAGGGGAGCATACCATTGAGATGTGGTTCGATCCTGCTTCTGTTCACACAACAGAGCGGATAGCATCTGTTGCCGGCTGGATTATCCTGCTACTCATGGTGGCAACCATCGGTTTTGCAGGAAGCAAATACATAAGAAGAAGAAAATCAGAATAAAGAAAGCGACTATGAAAGAGACAATGCCAACCCCTATTTATCTTAAGACTACCACCTCTACCAACAACTATCTGCGTGCTTATTTGGAAGAGCATCCGGATACAGAATGTTGGCAGGTAGTCTACACGGACAACCAAACAGAGGGAAGAGGTCAGCGAGGGAATATATGGGTATCGGAACCGGGAAAGAATCTAACAATGAGTTTATTCTTCCGCAGCAGCAAGCGACGAGAAGAGTTTCACCCTTTTGATATTTCAGTATTTACCTCTTTAGCTATACGAACAGTTATAAAAGAGTATATCCCAAGAGGGAAGAAAGTATCTATCAAGTGGCCCAATGATATATTTGTAGAGGATAGAAAAGTAGCCGGAGTACTCATTGAGAATGAGTGGGAAGGTTCCGAATTCAAACAAGCGATAGTGGGTATCGGTATCAATATCAACCAACTCCTGTTCGACCCCAAAGATGCACCCAATGCCACTTCCATTCTGATAGAAAGAGAAGATGGAAAAGAGGTGGATATCTACTCTTTTATGATACGATGCACGGAAGAGATCATCAAGATATGGCGACAGATGAAGGTAGATTTTGTTTCTCCGAGGGACGAATACAACAATCTTCTCTATCGAAAAGATGGACGTCTGCATGAGTTTGAAACAGCCGAGGGGACTCTTAAGCTACTCGTAGAAGGTGTAGATGTGGATGGTATGTTGCGTCTGTATGATCCGACAACCGATGTCAGACGTAAATTTGCATTCAAAGAAGTAAGCTATATCCTGTAATCTCTAAGCTATCTCATCTATATGATCGAATACATCAAAGGTTCCATAACATCCCTACATCCGACTACTGCGGTGGTTGAAGTCTCCGGCATAGGATATGAAGTACATATTTCGCTCTTTTCCTACAATCTTCTCCAGAAAGTTCAAGAGAGTAAAATCTACATCCATGAGATCATTCGAGAAGACGCACACGATCTTTTCGGATTTGTTCAGCCCGAAGAGCGAGCGCTTTTCCGCCTGCTTATCACGGTAAATGGAGTTGGAGCAAACACAGCAAGGCTGATACTATCCTCCTATTCTCCGGGAGAACTTTCCCGACACATTTCCTTAGGCAACGATGCAGCCTTGAAAGGAGTGAAAGGTATAGGAGCTAAAACGTCCCAAAGAATCATTCTTGACCTGAAGGATAAGATCACCGGAATCATTCCGGCAGAACAGTTTATTGGAACGGCAGAAGTGATAGAAGATGTAGATACAGCAGAAACACAAGCAGAAAAAGAGGAAGCGGTAAGTGCTTTTGTCGTTCTCGGCTACCCTCGTGCCGCTGCCAAGAAGGTGGTAGATACGCTTTTCAAGAAATATCCGGAGCTTTCTCTGAACGAAAAAATAAAGAAAGGGCTCACGATGCTCTAAAAACAAAATCAAGTGTGGGACAGTAAGAGAGATAAATATCCATTGCGCTTTTTAAGACGCACACTCTTGGCTTTGGGAGCTTTGTTCTGTATCTCATTGCCGCTTACTGCTCAGACCGATACTCTTGTGGTATCTGCTTCCAAATCCAAGTTTTATATCCGACCACTTGGAAATGCGGGAGTAGCGACAGGAATAAAAACAATAGAAAATCTCAATCCGACCCTCCCCATGCATTTACGCAAGAGGAGGGTCTTTAATTTTGAAAACAACCTTGACCTTATACTTGAAGCAGGTATTAAAGACAGGGTAAAACTGCAAGTCGGATTCAATAACAGCTCCCCTTTTGCTCGCAAGCAACGTTTACTCAAGTTGCAGTATATGGGACTTGAAAACGACCCCTTGAGGAGTCTTGATGCAGGATATTTTGACTTTCGCAGCGAAAACACCCTGATCCTTCCCATGGGAAACCTCATGGGATTGCGTTCTATTTGGAATATAGGACACTTGGAAGTAGAGGCTTTTGCCTCCAGACAGGAAGGAGAGAGCCGAACAATCCACAGGGAGAACGCCTCTCAAGAGCGACACTCTTTCTCTTTAAGAGCTTCCGACTACGATTTTCGAAAGCACTTCTTTCTCTCTCCTGCATTCCGAGATGCGTTTCCCGATGCAATGCATTCTATTCCGATACTCTCCTCTCCCTACACGGTGGAAGAGGTAGAAGTATGGATTACCAATCGTTATACTGTCATGGAGGATGTAAGAGATATTGTCGCTTTCACTCCCAAGCTCGGAGAGATGCGCGCCTCTTTGATAAAAAAGTATGAAGCGACACTGCAAGACAAACAGGTGGAAGAGGCAGAAGCCATCCTCTCATCGGAAGATCCACAGAGCTTTTCCGTGATTAGAAATGCTCGAAGAATGATGCCCTCGGAGTACAGCCTCCATCCCTTACTCGGCATACTCTCTCTAAAAAGAGCTCTTGCTCCGGACGAACTGCTCGCTGTATCTTTTCGGTATCGCCATCAAAACGGAGGCGAAGAGGTGGGACAGAGATCTATCTCATCTGCCAACAAATCTTCCGTCATAGTGGGACAGCTTCTATCGGCATGGGATAAGTCTCCCAACCATCCCACTTATCCTCTGATGCTGAAGAACATATACACTCTCACTCCGGGGGGAGGAGTAGAACCGGAGAAAGTAAAGGTGGATCTTCTCGTAATGCCACATGGAGAAAGTGTGGAGAGTCGCTTTATCAACCAACTCTCCTTGGCTACTCTTCTCAAGCTGGACTTTGCCAAACCGGACGGCACACAAGGGACAGACGGCATACCCGACCTGCTCACGGATATATCCTACATAAAAGAGACAGGCTCTCTTTTGTTTCCCCTCTTGGAGCCTTTCGGTAAAGATTTGGAGCAACTGCTGGGAGGCTCCTCCCCCTATGCCTATCATGCACTCTACGACAGCACTCTTACCGTGGCAAAGCGGCAAAAAGAGAAAGACCGGTTCTTTCTCCGAGGATATTATGAACGAAGTGGAGGCACGGGAGAAATATTGTTGGGAGCCACCAATATCCCTCAAGGAAGCGTAAGGGTAACAGCAGGAGGAAGACCTCTGACAGAGCATAAAGACTACACTGTAGACTATCTCTCCGGAGTGGTACATATTACAAATCCGCTCATTCTCAAAGCAGAACTTCCGGTAGAGGTCAATATAGACGATCCGGCACAGCGGTTCAAGAAGAAGAAAGACCTCATCGGATTGGAAGCCCGATGGGCTCCCGTCAAAGGTCTCTCCTTGACCTCTTCACTGCTCCACTACGATGAAGAGAGCGCACTATCCCGAACTTATTTGGGACAGGAAGAGGTGGAAAATCGCATGCTCGGCTTCTCTCTTCGCTACGATACGGATCTCCCGAAAGTTCATGCCTGGATAGAGCGCATCAGTGGCAAGACACACGACGCTCCCTCTCGCTTCTCCGTAAAAGGTTCTTATGCCAAACTGTGGAGCAGACTGAAAGGAAGAAATGGAGAAATCATCATAGACGACTTTGATACCCCTACTCCCTACATAGATCTCACCTATCCCGAAGCATGGCATCTGGGTTCGGCTCCCTTTTTACAGCAGCAACTTTTGGATCCCGTTAAGCAAAACTATACCAGATCTCACCTTTCATGGTATAGAATAGACCCCATGTTGCAGTACGAATGGAGAGAAGCGGGCTACCCTTTACCCCAAGGAGCTCATCCCGGCATCTTTCATCTTCAAAGAGAAGTAAATGTCAGCGAACTCTTTCCATCTCGTCATACCGAAACTCTTACCTCTTATCTGCCTGTTCTGAACCTCTCTTTCTATCCGATGGAGCGAGGCAGTTACAATCTCAATCCGGACTCATTTTCTCCCAAAGAGCAGTGGGCAAGTATCATTCAACGTCTTCCTTTCTCCGATTTTGAAGAAGAAAATATCGAGTACATGGAGTTTTGGATGATGGATCCTTATGTCGGAAAGCCGGACAAAGAGTATGGCTCCGGACGGTTGGTCATAGACCTCGGACAGATTTCGGAAGATATTCTCAAAGATGGTACTATCGGAGCAGAAAATCTACTCCCCACACCCGAAAACCCCAATAAACCTTTTATCTCCACCGTATGGGGCAAAGCCGGAACGGGACGCATTCAGACCAAAGCATTCAACTTTGAAAACCTTGATGAGGTCAAGGCTCAGGATGTCGGCTTGAATGGCATCAGCTCGCAGGAAGAGCAGAGTCATCCGCTGTATGCCTCTTTTTTACAGGCATGGAAAAACAGCCTCTCCCAACAGGCTCTTCGGGAAGAGATGCTCTACCCATTCTCTCGGCTCCACTCTCCATCCGGGGACAGATACCTCTCTCCTCTTGATCCTTTCTGGCTTTCACTGCCTCAAACGTCTCTTCTGTTTCGGCATAAGTACATCAACGGAACAGAAGGAAACTCCCTTCCCGGTTACGATCCGTCCGGCAGGGCATTGGCTGCAACTCTCAATCCCGACAGCAAAGATCTGGACGGGAATCACTCTCTGCTCGATAAAGAGAGCTTTTTCCGCTACACCATTCCTCTTTCTCGTCAGGCTCTCTCTTCGGGAGAAGCTTATGTAGAAAGCTTTGTGGAGACTCCGGTAAAACTGCCTGACGGAAGCCAAGAAAATATTCGTTGGTATAAAATCAAGATTCCTCTCAAGTCCTATGGCGAGTTGGTCGGCAACATTTCCGACTTCCGTCACATTCCGTTCGTTCGTCTCTCCATCACCGGATTTGAAGAGGAGATCCACCTGAGGTTTACGGGATGGAAGCTCTCCCAATCCGAATGGAGGGCTGCCTCTGTTCTTTCCGAGTCGGGCACACAATCTTCATCCGCCGTTTCGGCTGTCAGCCGTGTAAGCATAGAGGAAGACTCCGGTCGCCTACCTGTTAATTACATTTCTCCGCCCGGCATTTGGAGAGAGCGCGAAGAGGGTGTGCACACCACCTATGTGCCTGATGAGAAAGCGCTTGCCCTGCAAATAAAAAATCTCGAACCGGGTGCCATTTCCGGTATTTACAGAACGCTCTCCACAGATTTGAGAGATTACGAAAGGCTCACCCTCTTCACCCACGCAGAAAATCTCAAAGAGGCAATAGAGCAGGCAGGAACCGGAGATATACGTTTATCGTTCAGAATAGGGGACGACCACTCCGAGAACTATTACGAATACGAAAGTCCCCTTTCGATAACCTCTCCCGGAAAGTACAATAACAACTCCGCATCCGACAGAGAAGCCGTCTGGCCGCAAGCCAATTATGTGGATATTCTACTCGAAGAGTGGACACAGCTCAAAGCCGAACGCAATACCGCACTGGTTTCAAACGGAATCTCCATCAACACTCCCTATGCCAAACAGAAAGGAGAAGCCGTTTACAGGGTAAAGGGAAATCCGAACCTCGCAAACATCCGTACCGTCTTTATCGGTCTTATAAACGCCTCTGCCACCCCAAAAGATATAGAGTTGTGGTGCAACCATTGGAGTCTGAAAGGCTCTTCTCTATCTTCCGGAAGCAGTATGGAGCTGGATAGCTCTCTTTCTCTCGGTAATATAGGCAACGTCTCTTTCCGTGCAAGAGAGCGGACACCCGGCTTCGGCTCTATCAATGAAATGTACAGCCGTAGAGACCGAAGCCATAAAAGAGAAAAAGAGTGGAGTGCCAACCTGCAAGCAGGAGAGCTGTTTCCTGCCTCTTGGAAGCTCTCCATTCCTCTCTTTATACGCCAAAGCAGGGTACACTCGACACCCGAATATGATCCGGTACAGGGGGACATACGCACCAACGAAGCATCTGAAAAGATTTCATCGGAGCGAGTGTTGCTCACGACAATCTCTGCTCCCGATATAGGCTGGAAGCTGAGAAGCAAAAGTCCCATGCCTTACGACCCGTCCAACATTCGCTTCTCCTTTTTTCTTCAAAGGCATACGGCGGAAAATGCGCTCTCTCTTTTCGACAACAGAGAGCACGCCAAGCTCTCCTTGGAGTACGACTATATCGCCCCACGCAAAACATTTACCCCCTTGTCTCTACAAGTGTGGCCTACTCGTCTGTTCTATAAAAACAGCATGGAAAGGCTGTACGGCGAACAGCAGGAGCGTGCAAGAACACAGCTTCTACCCCCCATCCGTCTACACCATAAATGGGATTGGATGCAGGACTTTAAGCTGGAGTGGCAACTCTCGCCCAGGCTCTTCTGGAAGTGGGAAAGCGGTCATCGGGCACTCATACGGGAACCATATCTGAGAGTGAATCGCCATTTTGCAAAAGCAGACTACGATGTGTGGAGAGACTCTGTACTGCATGAGATCAAACAGTGGGGCGATCCTTATATGCACACTACCGCTACCGAGATGGCGTACACACTGCCTCTCCAAGAGATCAAGTGGCTCAAACGATCGGTTCACGGCTCTCTGCGCCACATCAGTTCCGCCTCATGGCAGAGAGGAAACCGGTCGGAAAAGCTCTTTTCGGGGCATCAGCTCTCCGGCAATGCTCGAACGGAATTGTCGGCAACGCTGTCTGCCGAAGTACTTTACAGAGCCATCTTCCCTAAAGATGAAGTCTCATGGAGCAGAGGCAACGGCTCCGGCAAATCCTTTTGGCGCAGTCTCCCTTATACCATTCGCAGGTTCATCCTCCACAAACAGTGGCAAAGCTCCTCTCACTATCCGCACCTGAAACCCAAAGTGAGAGGACTCTTCGGAGAGCAGCTCCGGGACGACACCGGAAGCCGTACTCCCATATTCTCCTATCTGTTGGGATTGGAACACAGCTCCAAATTCAGAGACGCACTTCTGCATGGCGGAAATCTCCTGCAAGGAGCCACGCACAGCTCACCCGCCACACTCTATTACAGAGAGGAACAGACGCTTACGGCACAGCTCTCCCCGTGGAACGGACTATCCATAGATCTTCTTCTGCATTCCGCTTTCGATACCAAACAGGATCTCTACACACAGGGCAGTAGTCCGGCTCTTCGCCGACACACTTCTACACAAAGCTCCTCGATTCTCTTTTTGAAGTCTCATCAAATTCCGGAAGAACTCACCACCGTGTCCTCCATACCCCTTCTGCCCTCTTGGGAGATAAGGTGGCAACTCCCTCTCGACGGCTCCTCCCGATGGCTTCAACGGCTCTCTTTACGGCACAGCTACAGAGGTCTATCCACCAGAGCAGATGCGGACATCCGGGCATATCCTACGACAATAAAAGCTCCTGCCCTTGCTCCGGAGAGGTACGAAGTGAAAGCGGATTTCTTCCCCCTTATCGGGGTGGATGCTTCTCTCTTCAACTCTTTCACCTGCATCTTCCAATACAACACCGGAAAAGGATTTCTCTATTCGGGTTCATCGGGACGAGTGATAGAGAGTGCGCAGAACGAGCTGCATCTGTCTCTCGATTACAGAGTATCCGGACTGAACAAAGTCTCTTTCAGACTTCTTCCTTCTCTGAAGCCGCAAAAGCAAGAGCTGTCTTTCCATCTCTCTTACCGCCGATCCGAAAAGCTCTCTTGGACCTATCTTCGCCAGAACAACACTTCCGACATGCTCTTTTCGAGCCCGGAAGCAACGCAAGGACTGCGGACGCATAGCCTGAAAACAGCTGTGGAGTACGCTTTGGGAAGCGACTTCTCGGTAAGGCTCTTTTATGACCGAGACCTTACCACACCTCTCATCTCTCCGGTTATGTTTCCCACCTCTCTCTCCTACCTCGGCATCATGTTTAAGGTCGGCTTCCGCTAAGATCTCTTTCGGATCACGGAATGCAAACATATAAAATGGCATTGAAGCCTATAAAAAGATCTCCCAAACAGGTTCAAAACAATTTCTATATAGGGTAAAAAAGAAAAATCAAACTTTGATTTCTAAAAATCGAAGTTTGATTTCCACCATTCAAGGCTTGATTTGTACCAACCAAAACTTGATGCTGTTTTCCGATAAGCTTTATCGGGAGTACCGAATAGGTTCAAGTAAACTTGTGAACAGGTTCAGATCATCTTCATAAACGCTCTATACAAAAGCTCTGTTCCCTCCGAGCAGAGACTTTGACCCGATGAGCAGTAACATCGTTCGCACGGAGTTAGTGGATGGAGGCTTGCGGCTGATGATCCTGCAAGAGAGAGAGATCTTCCTGATACTTCTTGATCAGCTTTATTGCATCCTTTGAAGCATTCTGGTGAGCTATCTTTTTGTTGTGTCCCACCCCTATCGCCAAAGGCTTTTGTCGCCCATCGGTGAAGATGGCACAGCGGTGCATCAGTCCGAGATTGGGATCGACGAATGAGTCCAAATCGCGGTACTCATAGTCTATCTTGTTTCGCTGCATGAAGATGATGAACTCCGTCTTGAAGTTCTCTTCCTTCACAGAGGTCTTCTCTATGTTCTTGACATCTATGACAACGTGTTTGAGGACAAACTTACGGGCGGCATCGTACCCTTTATCCAGATAGATGGCTCCGACCAAAGCCTCAAGACAGTTTCCGAGAGCGGCACTGCCTTGCTTGTCCAACCCCTTGGAGGAGTGGAGATAATGCTCCAGCCCCAGCTTTTGAGCCACATGATTGAGATTGTTCCTATTGACCAGGATAGAACGCAACGAGGTAAGCTGCCCTTCGGACTCCTCCGGATAGAGGTCAAACAGCGCATGCCCGACAACAAGAGATATGACGGAGTCTCCCAGATACTCCAATCTCTCATTACTCTCACGCCTTTTGCCCCTTGAAGCAGATCTGTGCGTAAATGCCGTGGTATAGAGTTTGATATTTCGAGGTTTATACCCGATAAGCTGTTCTAAACGTAAGTAAGGCTTCCCTGCCGAACGGTTGAGAAGCCTTATCTTACGTTTTAAGAAACTACAAATCATGAGCTTCTGTATCTTTTTGTCAAGAGTTATACTTCTTGAATATCACGCTGGCGTTGTGTCCTCCAAAGCCAAAGGTGTTTGAAAGAGCACAGCGAACAGGGCGTTCTTGCTTGGTGTTGAAGGTGAAGTTGAGCTTATAATCTATCTCTTCGTCTTCGTCTCCCGCTTCGTGATTTATGGTAGGAGGTACAACATCATTCTTTACGGAAAGAACGGTGATAAGAGATTCGATCGCTCCTGCAGCCCCTAACAAGTGTCCTGTCATAGACTTTGTAGAGCTGATATTGAGCTTATAAGCATGATCGCCGAACACTGCCTGTATAGCCTTTACTTCCGAAACGTCTCCGACCGGAGTACTTGTTCCGTGAACGTTTATATAGTCTATGTCTTCCGGCTTAAGCTCTGCATCTTCCAAAGCGTTCCTCATTACCAACTTTGCTCCCAAGCCTTCCGGGTGAGAAGCAGTAAGGTGATGAGCATCTGCGGAAAGCCCTGTTCCGGCAACCTCAGCGTAGATCTTCGCTCCTCTTGCCAAGGCATGCTCCAACTCTTCAAGGATAAGCACTGCACCTCCTTCGCCCATGACAAATCCGTCACGAGACTTACTGAACGGACGAGATGCACCCTTAGGATCATCATTGCGGGTAGAAAGGGCTTGAAGTGCATTGAAACCTCCAACGCCGGATACACAGATAGTGGCTTCCGATCCGCCTGCCACAATCATGTTTGCCTTACCCAAACGGATATAGTTGAAGGCATCGGAGATGGCATTGGTAGAGGATGCACAAGCACTTACCGTAGCAAAGTTGGGACCGCGGAAACCATACTTCATGGAGATATGACCTGCCGCAATATCCGCTATCATCTTCGGGATAAAGAAAGGACTGAAGCGAGGAGCTTTTCCGGGCTCGTATTGCATGATCTCTTCTTCAAATGTACGAAGACCACCAATACCGGCAGCGAAAATGACTCCAACCTTATCCAAATCTTCTTTCTCTATATCTATTCCGGCGTCCTTGACAGCTTCATCCGCAGCAACAAGGGCAAACTGTGCATATCTATCATACTTACGCACTTCTTTTCTGTCGAAATAGCTCATAGGATCAAAGCCTTTAACCTCGCAGGCAAACTTTGTCTTAAACTCGCTTGCATCGAACAGCGTGATGGGTGCTGCCCCAGATTCTCCATTGAGCACAGCAGCCCATGTCTCCGGAACATTATGTCCTAATGGTGTTATGGCTCCGAGGCCTGTAACTACGACTCTTTTTAGTTGCATTTTAATAGGTTCTTGTTTAAGTATATAATATAATGTGTTGTCTTTTCCTCATCAAAGTTACTAAAAAGAAAATACTGCAGAAACACCACTATAATACCCTGACATTATGAGGGAGTGGGTTCATGCAGTATTCTCCTTTTATTAAGAAAACAAACCTCTGCCTATATGGAAATAAAGTAAGAAGAGGTTCCGATCAGATCGTAGTGCTTACGCTTGAAGCTTAGCTGCGATGTGATCCATAGCATCACCCACAGTCTTGATGTTTTGAGCTTCTGTATCGTCGATGCTGATACCGAAAGTCTTTTCAAAGTCCATGATAAGTTCTACTGTATCCAAAGAGTCAGCACCAAGATCATTAGTGAAGCTTGCAGTTGCTGTTACTTCAGATGCTTGAACGTTTAGCTTATCTACGATAATGTCCACTACTTTCTTTTCCAATTCTGTTCTGTCCATAATTCTTTTAATTATAGGTTTATATAAATACTTTTTTCTGTCTATCTTTGTTTGCAAAAGTAGAGAAAAAAGTTTTAGTAGCGCAATATTTATGCTCATCAACCGCATAAATGTGCTATATTTAACTCTTAAGGCGCAAAAATAACTCAAATTAACATCAATATGCTTAGTAGGCTTGTCATTTTTGCTTCAGGTAGTGGTTCCAATGCAGAAAATATTATTCGTTATTTTCGATCCTCTAAAAAGAAAAGTAAGACCGAAATTGTAGCAGTTGTGTCCAATAACAAAGATGCGTATGTCCATAGACGCGCAGAGAGTCTTGCCGTACCATCTTATACGCTTAGCAGAGCAGATCTTACCCAAAATCCGGAAAATCTGATGATGCTCCTACAATCTCTGAGAGCAACACACATCATACTGGCAGGCTACCTCCTGCTTATCCCCGAATGGTTATTGGCTGCATTCCCCGGGAAGATCGTGAATATACACCCGGCTCTGCTGCCTGCGTATGGCGGCAAAGGCATGTACGGACATCATGTACACGAAGCAGTGGTAGCCGCCAAGGAGAGTAAGTCGGGAATAACCATACATATCATAGACGAAGAGTACGACAAGGGAAAGATTCTGTTTCAAGCAGAGGTCGAACTTAGTCCGACAGACACTCCCGATGATGTCGCACACAAAATATCGCTCTTGGAACAAGCACACTTTCCAAAAGTTATAGACGAATGGATAGAACACTCCTTCCATGAATGACAACTACATAGAAATAGCGGGAGCAAGAGTTAATAACCTCAAGAACATCTCCTTAAGAATACCAAGAAATCGCTTCATTGTCGTAAGCGGACTCTCCGGATCCGGAAAAAGTTCCCTTGCTTTCGATACTCTGTATGCAGAAGGTAAGAGGAGATATGTGGAGAGTCTTTCGGCTTATGCCCGGCAGTTTGTGGGCAAAATGTCCAAACCGGAGTGCGATTACATCAAAGGGATTCCTCCGGCAATAGCGATAGAGCAGAGAGTTACATCCCGTAATCCAAGATCGACAGTGGGGACATCCACCGAGATATACGACTATATGCGTATGCTTTATGCTCGTGTGGGAAAGACCATCAGCCCGATAAGCGGAAAGGAGGTTCAGCGCCACAGCACCGCCGATGTGTTATTGTTCATACAACACTCTCTTTCTGAAGGAGCAAGATATATGATCACGGCTCCGATCAAAATACCTGAGGGCAGAACCGTGGAGGCTCATTTGGGTATTCTTTCGGGTATTGGATACAGCAGGATTTTATTTGATGGAGAGGTTGTGCGCATCTCGGATATTCAAGATACCAAAGACCATTCCCTTTCAAACAGAATAAACAACGCATCCCGGCTATTCATCGTAGTGGACAGACTCTCTGCCGTATCGGAATATGACGATAGCACACTCTCTCGTATCACCGATGCCATAGAGACCTGCTTCTTTGAAGGAAGAGGAAGCTGTATGATATTCCATCAGGAGAGCCCCGACAAGATTTGGCAAGAAGCTCTATTCAGCGACAGATTTGAAGCAGACGGGATGGAGTTTGAAGAGCCTTCGGATAATATGTTCAGCTTCAACTCTCCGGTGGGAGCGTGTCCGACCTGCGAAGGTTTCAGCAAAATAATAGGCATAGATCCGGAACTTGTCATTCCCGATAAGAATCGCTCCGTTTATGATAACTGCGTAGCGTGTTGGAGAGGTGAGAAGATGTCGGAGATGCAAAGGGAATTTATACAGAAAGCAGTAGAGAAATACGACTTCCCAATCCATAAAGCATATAAAGATCTATCCCCAAAGCAGCAGGATCTACTCTGGAATGGAGATGGAGAGATTTGGGGTATATACGACTTCTTCAAGTATTTGGAAGATCATCCAACCAAGATGCACTACCGCATTCTTTCGGCACGATATAAGGGTAAAACGACTTGTCCGACCTGCAAAGGCAAGCGACTCAAGAAAGAAGCTCTATATGTCCAAGTGGGTGGAAAGAATATCGCCGAACTGGTAGATATGTCCATCTGGGAATTGAAAGAGTTCCTGAACCGGCTAAAGCTTTCCGTCCATGACGAAAAGGTGGCAGGACGGATCTTGACAGAACTTCGGAACCGTGTTTCGTTCCTTGTCGATATAGGTCTTGGGTATCTAACCTGTTCTCGTACATCCAATACATTGTCCGGAGGAGAGACGCAACGCATTCATCTTTCCACTGCTCTTGGAAGCAGTCTTATAGGCTCTCTATACATATTGGATGAGCCGAGCATCGGTCTTCATGCCAGAGACACTCACCTTCTGATAGATGTTCTCCGCAGGTTGACAAGTATAGGAAATACGGTGATGGTAGTAGAGCATGACGAAGATGTGATCTTATCCGCAGATGAAATTATAGACATCGGCCCGGATGCGGGAAGAAATGGAGGAGAGGTAGTCTATCAAGGTTCTCCTCACACCCTTCCGAAAACCAGCAGAAGCCATACAGTAGAATATCTTTCCGGAAGAGCTCAACTCTCTGTACCCGGGACCAGAAGAATATGGCAGCACAGTATCGGCATAAAAGGAGCACACATGCACAACCTTAAGCATGTAGATGTGGATGTCCCTCTACAAATCCTTACCGTAATAACAGGGGTAAGCGGCTCCGGGAAAAGTACTCTCATCAGAGAGATTTTATACGAAGGGGTTAAGAGAAGGCTGGAACAGGCATCAATGGAAGGCATTCTATGTGAAAATGTGGATGCTCCATTGGAATACATCGAAAGAGTAGAGTACGTGGATCAAAATGCCATAGGGAAAAGTTCACGCTCGAATCCCGTAACCTATGTAGGAGCTTATGATGATATCCGAAAGCTATATGCCTTCCTTCCGGCAAGCAAACAAATGGGATATACTCCGGCTCACTTTTCGTTCAACAAGGAAGGGGGAAGATGCGAAGCGTGCAAAGGCGAAGGCTCTATCACGGTAGAGATGCAGTTCATGGCGGATATTTCTCTCATCTGCGAGGAGTGTCATGGTAAAAGATTTCAGGATGATATTCTGGAGATTCGATTTGAAAATGTCTCTATTGCAGATCTGTTGGAGATGACAGTCAATCAAGCCATAGAGTTTTTCTCGGAACACAGCAAAAGCCATACTGAATGCAAAAAGATATCAGAGAAACTAACGGCTCTGCAAGACGTGGGTCTCGGGTATATAAAACTGGGACAAAGTTCTTCTACACTTTCCGGAGGAGAAAATCAACGCGTCAAGCTGGCATACTACCTATCCAACACCAATACGGGAAAGACCCTCTTTATTTTTGACGAACCTACCACCGGCTTGCACGTACACGATATATATAAGCTGATTAAGACCTTTGATGCTCTTATCGCACAGCAGCACTCCATCATAGTGGTCGAACACAATATGGAAATCATCAAGTGTGCCGACTACATTATAGACCTTGGTCCTGAAGGTGGAGATAAAGGAGGATATATCGTAGCCACCGGTACTCCGGAGGAGATAGCCCAATGTAAAGAAGGATATACAGGATATTTCTTAAAGGAAAAGCTTCATAAGTCTTAAGCTCAATAGCTATTCTCTCTACGCGAATAAAGATGAAATCTTGTCCCGAAACCTACCTGCATTATATCTGGAAGCATCGCCTTTACAGCTCTCTTACTACTGTGGATGGTATTGTCCCGGAAGTTCTTCATCCCGGAGAGCATAACCACGGGGCAGGGCCGGATTTTCTTTCAGCCAAGATCAGGATAGGAGAGGTTGAATGGGTAGGAGCTGTTGAAATTCATACCAATGCTTCCGAATGGAAACAACATGGACACGATACTGACCCTGCCTATTCGGGAGTTATCTTGCACGTTGTCTTATCTCCCAATTCATCGGCACGCTCTGTTTCCGGATATGATATTCCCACTGCCGTAATGCAAATAGACTCTTCCGTACTGGGCAAACTCACGGATCTTAATATCAAAAACAGCTATCTCCGTTGCCTGCCGGAAGCTACAACTCTTCCGCCTAAAAGATGGAAATACCTTCAAGATCTTTGGCTCGTGGAGAGATTGGAGCAGAAAAGTAAAAAGATAAGAGAAATGGGAGAAGGGGCGGACTGGTCTCAGCGTCTTTACGTTCTCTTTCTGCGCTATATGGGTATGGGACACAACAATGGAGCGTTTGAACAGATAGCCAACTCGCTTCCACTCTCCTTTATTCGTAAGCACGCTGACCGAATTACCTCAATGGAAGCCATGCTATTGGGACAAGCCGGACTTCTTGCAGAGCCATACGCAGACGAATATCATGCTTTTTTGGGACAAGAGTTTCTGTTTTATGCTCAAAAGTTCGGATTAACTCCCATACCTAAAGGCTCCATCCGCTTTCTTCGACTTCGTCCCGTGGTTTTCCCGACACGCATGCTCGCTATATCGGCTGCAATTCTGCAAGATCACCATAGAGTAGAGCGACTGTTTTCTAATAATCCTTCCTACGCTATGCTGCTCTCTATTTTGGATGTAGAACCGAGTCCCTACTTCTGCCGACACTACCATTTCGGCAAACCGTCCGATAAAAAACTCAATGGATTGGGTACGGCAACGAAACAAAGCATTATCATCAATGTTTTCCTCCCACTGCTTTGGACTTACTATTCGGACACCATACAGAATGAAGCAAAACTAACCGAAAGAAAAAAGGAATTGCTGGATACCTATAAGCAGATAGCTCCCGAAAACAATCGAATAGTTCGCCTGTTTGAATCCCCCAATACCTTTGCTTCAATCTCCAATGCAGGAGAGAGCCAAGCCTTGATCCAACTCTACAAAAACTACTGCATGGAGGGGCGATGTATGAATTGCCCCATTGCGGTACAGATACTGAGAGAAGAGTAACAGACTACTCTCAAAAGGGAGCAAGAGTTTCTTTCTAAAAAACTCTTTTAATACTTTAACTCTTTTGAGATAAGGCTGTTATCATGTACTTCGATATAAATGTGTAAATTTGCGCGAATAAAATAAGAAGACAAGTTTCACAAAGAAACCTCAGGATATAATCATTTAATGAGAAAAGATAAAAACTATCAGGTTCGAGTTCTTGCTCTACTATGGGTACTGCTTGGAGCTTTGGTTGCTCTTTACTTCCTCCCGGAAAAGATAGGCAGCCGGACTCTGAAACCGGTAGATATACTGTCTGATCTGCGAGAAGAGTCCGGTGATGAAAACGGAGATCTGACAGACGATATACTTCTTGCGGATGGCGATATACCTTCAGATGATAACGAAAATAGCGATCCGGATACACTTCTCTCAATACCTCCGGCAGATCCAAACGATGCAGATGATCTTTCCGAAAGAGGTCAGTACCTGAATGAAACGGATACCATAGATGGTACGACGGCAGAGCAGCTTGCTCCGGATACCAGACCTACCTACGACAGTCTGCTTAGAGCTACGAATACAGACACTTCGCTTACTCTCATCAGAGACTATACAGTAAACCGGCAAGGGATGCAAAAATTCTTCTCCAGCCTCAAGAACAGGGACAATCTCGGTCGTCCTGTGAGGATTGCCGTATTGGGAGACTCATTCATAGAGGGAGACATTTTTACGGATGCTCTCAGGAATCAGCTTCAGACTCGCTATGGTGGTTCGGGAGTAGGCTGGTTGGCTTTAACCTCTCAGGTTGCCGGCTTTCGGGCATCGGTACGACACGAATTCGGAGGATGGAAAACACACTCGTTGCTTGACAAATCTCCGTCAAAGCAGTCTATAACCGGATACTATCACACCTATTCGAGCGGTTCTCCCTGGGTCAAATACACACTTCCCGAAAGTGCAAAACCCATCGAACAGTCTTGGTTCTACTATAGAAGCAACGAAGATACGCAGATACAGGTTTCGGTTGGAGACAGCATCAGCAAACAGCTTTTACCGGCAACGGAAGGAGTTGTTGTTGCTCACCTGCTCTATGAAGGTACGAGCAGAAGCGTGCGTCTGCGTGTAGATACGCCGAGTAGCAGCTTTGCGAGCTACGGTATTGCTTTGGATGGTAAGTCCGGAATATCTGTAGATAACTTTTCTTTAAGAGGCAACTCCGGGATACGCATCCTCTCAATAGATTCCTCGATCAATAAAGAATTTACGGACGCCCGTCCATACGACCTTATCATCCTTCAGTATGGGCTTAATGTGGCATCTGCAAAACAGACCAACTACTCCTCTTACATCAGTCAGATGCGTAAAGTCATCCGACAACTCAAACGCTCCAATCCTCGTGCAGACATTCTTCTCATGGGTGTTTCCGACAGAGGGCAGCGTTCTGCCGGCGGAGGAGCATCTACCATGCCGGGCGTTATTGCACTTCATCGCGCCCAAGAGCGACTTGCACAAGAAGAGCAGATCAGTTTTTACAGCCTGCTCGAAGCCATGCAAGAGCTTGGAGGCATAGCTAAACTGGCATCGCAGGGTGCTGCTGCCAAGGATTACACGCACTTGTCGCACAAAGGAGGGCGACTCGTGGCGACAAAATTTATGGAAGCATTTGATATTGAACAGAAGTACTATGACAAAATTAAACAAGAAAGTAGCCTTCCTGCTGCTTCTCATCTTTGGAATGTGGGGAGCTCAAGCGCAGACCAAGCTGCTTCATTTGGGAGATAGTCATATAAGATATGGCTATACAACTGCTCCTATCAAAGCTCTGTTGACGGACTTCTCAGTGTCTTACACCGGAATAAATGGGGCAACATTCTCCACCTTTACAGATCCGCAACAGATTCAAAACATCACGAAGATGCAGCCGGAAGTACTGGTTGTATCACTTGGAACAAACGACTCCTATACGTGGCGGTTCAGCGAGTCCAACTTCAGACAACAGCTTGAAGATTTTACCTCTGCCATAACACAGGCTCTTCCCAACGTTCAGCTCTTTTTCACAACACCCCCTCCAAGTTTCTTGAAGCAGTCGAAGCGTATTCGCAATACCGGCAAGAAGAGTAAAAGAAAATGGAGGACTACATACAGCTACCTCTTCAACCCCAATACGGCAAAGGCGGCAGCCATTATCCTCGACTTTGCCAACAGCAATGGCTACGGCGTATATGACCTTTACCAACAGATCGGAACGGAAGAAGAAGCTCAAAGATGGGTCAGTAAAGGCTGGATGCATCAAGATCACATCCATTATACAAAGGAGGGCTATTTCAAGCATGGAGCATTGACCGCCGAGGCTTTACGACAGTTTCTCGACCAATCTTCTCATCCTTCTCTTATCTCATCCGACATGATAAGTGAAGTGAAGCTCTACAAAAAAGATACCTACTAACACCCCATAGCACAGTGAGCTTTTTAGAACACATAGATCTCTCACGCATCGGAGAAGTCCTAAAGTATGATCCGCAGGCCCCGCTGATCTTTTCCAGCGGGCTGTTCTTCTTCATGTTTCTTCTCTTCCTGCCTCTTTACTACCTGCTTCGCCGGCGAACATCTCTGCGCATCATCTACGTAGCCCTTTTCTCTTTGCTGTTTTACTACGAGAGCAGTGGCGAGTACGTTGTATTGCTGATGCTGGCTGCGACGAGCGACTTTCTCATCGGACACGCTTTATCTCGCAGCAGAGAGGGAGTAAGGAAGTATTGGGTCGCATTGAGTATGTGTATCAATCTTGGGGTGCTTGCTTACTTCAAATATTTCAACTTCCTTGGAGACATAGGAGTAACCCTGCTAAATGAGTTGGGGCTGCTCGTCAATAAGCCCGAATGGATTCTGAAAGAGTGGACACTGCGCGACATCTTCCTGCCTGCCGGTATCTCTTTCTATACGTTCCAGACCATGAGCTACATCATAGACATCTATCGAGGGGAGGTGAAGCCTCTGAATCGCTGGATAGACTACCTGTTCTACGTTTCGTTCTTCCCTCAGCTCGTTGCCGGTCCCATAGTAAGGGCAAAAGATTTTGTCCCTCAAATCAGAAAGACACCCGCTCTCGGCAGATCCGAATATGGCGAAGCTCTCGCACTTATCATCAGCGGTCTCTTCAAGAAAGCGATTATCTCGGACTACATCAGTCTCAATTTCGTGGACAGAATATTCGATGCTCCGGCTCTCTATACGGGACTGGAGAACCTGCTGGGTGCTTACGGATATGCGCTTCAAATATATTGCGACTTCTCCGGCTACTCGGATATGGCCATCGGTATAGCACTGCTTTTGGGCTTTAGATTCAACATCAACTTCGACTCTCCCTATCAGTCCGTCAATATCACCGAATTTTGGCGCAGATGGCACATTTCTCTCTCTTCGTGGTTGAAAGATTACCTCTACATCCCACTCGGTGGCAACAGGAAAGGACGCCTTAGAGCCTACATGAATCTCCTCATTACGATGCTTCTCGGAGGACTTTGGCACGGAGCCGCTCTGCGTTTCATCATCTGGGGAGCCCTTCATGGTATCGCATTGGCTGTTCATAAAGCATATCGGGAGCTTACTGTAAAGATCTTTGGAAAGCAACCCGAATCCAATTGGTTCAAACGAGTTGCCGGACGGCTTCTCACTTTTCATCTTGTTGTGGCGTCTTGGATCCTCTTCCGTGCCGATAACATGGAGGTCGTTCAAGCTATGTTCAAGCAGATATTCACCTCCTTTCACCCCGAAGTCTTCACTCAGTTTGTCGTAGGATACAAAGAAGTCTTTGCTCTTATGGTGCTCGGATTTGCTCTCCATTTCGTAGGACATAAGGGAGAAAAACGATTCCAAAACTTCATCAGCGAAACTCCTTTCGTGGTACAGGCACTTATTCTTGTAGGTCTTGTCTTCTGCGTCTTCCAGATAAGAAGCTCCGAGATTCAGCCGTTCATCTACTTCCAATTCTGATAAACGCGCGACAAGCCTGTTTTAACCGAAACAAAGGATAAAAGAGCCTCTATCGAGAGTAAATTTTTATCGCTGTCCGGTAAAAATAGCGACCTACAAAGAATGGATGGTACCTCTTAAGACTCTTTCAGAATCTTTTGTACTAAAAAGGGAGAGCATAAAATATTAAAGACAGATTCGGACAGTGCCGGAGCGATAAGTGCCGGCACTGCTTTTTATTTGCCGTAACAGCAGCTCTGAACCCGATAAAAAGATGCGATAAACAGCCTTTTAAGTTCGTTTTATCAGATTCAGAGGTACAAACCAAGGCATGATTGGTGCAGAACAAGGGGTGAGTTATGGCAATCAAGGAGTGAATTGTATCACTCAAGCCACGAATTGTGTCAGTCAAGGCATGATTTCAGACAGCAAAACTATTCAGAGGAAGTTTTATAAGCGTTTATCTCAAGTTGTTTCAGTATTCGATATATGAT